>NZ_JBFTML010000027.1:0-93236 GCF_056396925.1 Pseudomonas sp. 05N433
GGCGGCAAGGCCTGCGGCTCCGATAGTCCCCATGCTGGCAAAAGCGCTCAGCGCGGCGGGGCCGACAATAGCGGCCATGACAATCGCAATGATGAGCTGAGAAGCCGGCCCAAGCCCTGAGGTTTCATACTTGAACGACTCATGAATCTCCTTGACCTGCCTCCAGTCCACATCGCCCCGTGCTTCGGCTTGCTTCAGCCAGGCCAGTTGCGGGTCTGCTTTGACCATCGCATCAATGGTCTGGCTAACGCTTTGCTGATTCACCTCTTTGAGGTCGATTCGCAGACCTTCGACGGCCTTGATCGTGATGTTGCCTTTGGCAATCATCTGGGTCTGGCGCAATGTCTCGTCRGTGTTGCCCTTGCCTTTCGATGAGGTCCAGAAGGCGTCGCCATCACTCTTGGTATGGCTCTCGTCATGCAGGTCCTTCACACCTTCAAACGTGATGTTTCCACCACTGTCGAGAATGATGTCCTGATCACTATTGAGCTTCGCCACCTGATACCGCTGATCCCCACCACTGGACAACGTCAGGTCACCACCGGACTTGATCTGCGTACCAATGTGGGTGATCTGCGTCACTTCATCGTGCTGGGTCTTTTTACTGCCCCAGCTGCCGCTTTTTTTCATGTCGTACAGCGTGTAGTCGCGATCCTGCGCGGCCAGCAGTTGCAGGTCGCCGTCGGCGTGCAGGTAGGCTTCTTTGCCGGCGCTGATGTCGCTGGCGATCAGGGTCATGTCCTTGCCGGACTTGAGGGTGAGTTTGCCGCCGGCCTCCAGCGTGGTGCCGATCTGGCTGACGTGGTCTTCCTGCCGGGTTTCTTTTTTGTCCTTGAAGTAGCTGTGTTGTTCGTCGGCGGCGGTGGCGAACAGCAGGTCGCCCTTGGCGTCTATCGTCACGTCGCCCTTGGCGTCGAGCTTGCTCGCCACCACGGTCACGTCGCCGCCGGAATTGACCGTCAGGCCACCGCCCGCGCTGACGCTGGCGCCGTGCTGGGTGAGGGTTGAGTCGAGGAAGTCGGTACGGCTGTCGGAGTGGCGCTCTTCCACAGCAGTGATGCTGACGTCGCGCGTGGCATCGATGGTCATGTCGCCACCGCTTTTCAATACACCACCGGTATTCAGGACGTCGCGCCCGGCGTTGATCACCAGTTTGTTGGCGGCCTCGATGCGGGCGGCGCTGTCCACGAAGTCGCGCGCATGGCTGTAGTCGCCGACGCTGCTGTCGTGGGAGGTCACCGTGCGTTCGTTGACGACGTCGCCGTTCGTGGCCTTGAGCGTCACGTCCCGCCCGGCAATGATCCCCCCCGCCTTGTTGGTCAAATTATTGGTGGCGAGCAAGTCCAACCGCTCTCCCGCCTCCACCAACCCGCTGCTGACCAGGTCTTTTTTGGCCGTCGCCTCCAGGTTCTGGCTGGCGCGCAGGGTGCCGGCGTTGTTCAGGTCTTTGCCCGCGATCAGGGTCACGTCGCTGCCCTGGATCAACGCGCCGTTGGCGGCGAGGCGGTTGTTGGCGTTGGCCAGGTACAGCACCGGCACCAGGACTTTTTCGCCGTTCACTTCGTGTTCTTCGAGCCAGACGATGTCGTGGGTCAGGGCCGCGACTTGCTGTGCGGTGAGGGTGACGCCGAGGCTGAGGTTCAACGCATCCTTGCTGGCGATGGCGTTGTTCATCAGGTACTTGAAAACCGCCTCGTCCGAGGTCTGGCCGTCGATGAAGCGCTGGCCGGTGCGGGCGACCACGGCTTGCTGGATCAGTTTCTGCTCGTAGAGGCCGTCGCCCAGGCGCTTGGCGCTCTGGTCGGGGTTGTAGCCCAGGCCGGACAGCAGGTAGTCCGAACTCATGAATTGCTTGAGGTCGGTGAGTACCGGGTTGGTTTCGATCAGGTATTTGTGCGGTTGGGATTTGCCGGCGTTGCTTGGCAGACCTTGGACACGGTTGAGGGTGACCGGCGTAGACGATGCACCGGCGGTGACTTTGCCGCCGCTAAGCGTCCAGCTCTGCGGGCCGGTCGAGGTCGGGGCGCTGCTGCCTTCCTGGCTCAGACGGAACAGACCGTTCTGGCTGGTGGGCAGGTTGAAGCCGGGAAGCGTGAGCGGGTTGACTTGTTGCTGGGCCAGATCCGGCGACAGTTGCGCGTTGATAGTTACCGGCGTGGAGTAGCCGTTGCCGGCCCCCGTGTCAGTGTTGGTCTTTCCACCAGCGACGTAGCTGTAATAAGGACGCACCACACTGTTGTCGATGGTTTGCGTCGCGTTGAGTGAAATGTTGCCGCCGGCCTGGATCACCGCATCATAGGAACTGCCGGAGCCCGCTACCGTGGTGGTGCTTTCGGTCAGCATGCCGCCGCCCAGCAGGCTGATGAAATAGCTCAGATCCGACTCGACAGTGGCCGAGGGTGTCGGACTGTTTTTATCGTTGAAAGCCGCCGCCGCGGGCACCGTGGCGAAGATTTGGTCGACGTAGTTCCAGAATGTGCGCTTGGTGATGATGTCCTGCTCTTGCAGGCCGGTGTTATTGATCGTGTCGGCAGTGACGGTGATGTTGCCTGTGGACGCGATGGTGCTGCTGGTGTTGTTCAACGCCTGAGCGTTGATCGTCATGTCGCCGCCGCTGGTCAGACTCGCAGCCTCGCTGCTGTCAGAGACCTTTAGGCGGTCGGTCTCGGCAATCTCCCAATGGCCGTTACGACGCGAACCGCTGCGGAAGTCGCACCCCGCAATCGGGATCAGATTGCAATCCAGCTCGGTGATAACCACCGAGCTTTTCTCATGCGCGGTGTATTCCAGAATGTCCCGTACGTTGTTCACGGTCAGGGCATTGATGGTCAGGTCCTGCGCGCTGTAGATATCGCCGGAACGGTTGTCCAGCAAGTCGGCCTTGCCGCTGTCGCGGTCCCGGCCGATATGCACGTTGCTCAGGCCATAGACCTGGCCATAGGCGTTGGTGAAGCTGGACAGCAGCAGCCGCATATCGCCGCCGCTGGAAATCAGGCCGCGGCTGTTGAGCAGTGCGCCGGTGGTGAGGGTCAGGTCTTTACCGGAACCGATCGTGCCGTAGTTGTTAAGGTTGGCGGCGCTGATGATCAGGTCGCCGCTGGAGGTCAAACGGCCCTGGTTGTTCAACTCGCCATTGATGTTAACCGTGGTGTTGCCACCACCGGCGATGCTGGTCGCCGCGTTGAGGGTCAGTTGATTGGCTTTGAGTGTCAGATCACCGAGGCTGCTGGTGCGACCATTGCCGCTGTAGTTGCCCCAGAGGGTCAGATTGAGTTTGCCATCGCTGGCGATCAAGCCATCGTTATTCCAATTGCCGCCGTTGCCGGTCAATTGGCTGACCGCCAACAATTGGCCGCCGGATGTCTGATTGAGGCTGTTGACGTTGACGGTCAGGCGATCGGCCTGGATCACGCTGCTGTTGGTCCAGCTGTCGGCGTTGAGCGTCAGGCTGCCACGGGTGACGAAGGTGCCGCCGGCGCTGCCGAGTTGACCGGTGGCGATGTCGAAAATACCGGTACCGACGTGCAGCACGTTGCCGCTGACGTTCAGCAAACTACCGGCAGTGAGGGTCAGGTTGGTGTTGGCGGATTCCACGGTGCCATTGCGGTTGTCGAACAGGCCCCCGATGGAGAACGCGGTTTTACCATTGTCGCCCAGTGCGCGAAGTTGACCGGTCTGGTTGTCGAGGCTGGCGRCGGTGATGGTCAGCGTGCTTTCACTTTCGATGATGCCCAGGCGGTTGTTCAATGCACCGCGCAGGCTCAGGTCGATCTGTTGCCCGCCGATCTGCCCGTCGTTGTCGCCGCTGTTGTCGAAGTTATTGCCGGTGACGCTGACCCGACCCTTGGCGTAGAGGCCGCCATTGCGGTTGTCGAAGTTGCCGTTGGTGCCGGTGTCGACGATGGCGTCACCGGTTTGCGCGGTGATACGCCCGCCATAGTTGTCGAGGCCGGCCAGTGCCTTGAGGTTCATGCTCTGGGCCTGAATGACCCCGCCCTGACGGTTATTGTTCAGGTCATAGCCGTTGCGCAGTACGCCAGTGATATGGCTGCTGAAGGCGCCTTGCAGGCTGGAGAGCACACCGCCACGGCTGTCGAGGCTGGCGGCGGTGATGTCGAGGTTGCCGCCCTTGGCAACGATGCGCCCGCTCTGGTTATCGATGGCGCCGCCGGTTTTCACCGTCAGGTCGCCCTGGCTTTGCAGGGTGCCCTTGGCGTTGTCGATGCTGGCGGCGTTGAGTGTCAGGCCGGCGTTGCTGCTGAAGATCTGACCGTTGGCGCTGTTCTGTACGACGCCACTGGCCGTGATCGTCAACAATTCACTGGCCGCGACAGTGCCGCCATTGCGGTTATCGAGGCCACCGGTCAACAGGCTCAGCAAAGCCTGGCTTGCAAGCTGGCCGCCCTGGTTGTCGACCTGCTGCGTGCGCTGAATCACCAGCGGGCCGTTGCTCGCCAGTTTGCCGCTGGTATTGGTCAGGGTGCCGAGCAGATCGAGGGTGATCGCGCCCTTGCCCGCGAAGGTACCGGCGCTGTTGTTCAGATCGGTACCGGTGAAGCTGATGTCCTGCTGGGCATTGATGGTTGCATTGGCGTTGCTGAGGGTTTGGGCCTGGATATCCAGAGCGGCGCCGCTGTCGATCAAACCACCCTGGGCGTTATTCAGTGTTCCGGCAATGACGAAAGTTTGCGCACCGGCACTGGAAAGAATGCCGTTGTCGCTGTTGTCGAGGCTGGCCGCCGTGACCTTCAACGTGCCGTTACTGACCAGAGCGCCTGCGTTGCTGTTACGCACAGCGCCGGTGAGGTCCACCAGCACGTCACCGTCGCGGCTCGACAAGGTGCCCTCATTACGGTTGTCGAGGCTGCCGCCTAGAAGTCTCAGGCTTTGCCAACCGGAAATCAGTCCATGGAGGTTAGTGGTGGTATCGGCGGTGAGGTCCAGTTGCTGACGGCTGATGAGTTTGCCGTCGCTGTTGTCCAGGTTGCGACCCTTCAGCGTGTAGCTTTGGCTGCTGGAGAGTTCACCGCTGCGGTTGTTCAAGTCCCGCAGGTTGCGGATGCTCAGTTGACCGGTGGTGGTGATCAGGCCGTTGGCGTTGTTCAGGTCGCCCATGGCGCCGCTGAAGTCGATGGTAATGGCGCTGCCGAGCAACGAGCCGCCGTTCTGATTGTTCAAACTCGCCGCGTTGATGTTCAGGTTTTGGGTGGCGTTGATCAGCCCCTTGTCCTGGTTATCGAGCTGGCCGGTAACCCGAAGATCGAGATTGGTGCGGCTGGTAAGGGTGCCCTCGTTGTTGTTCAGGCTTCCGGCCTGTACATCGACGCTTTGCGCCGCGACCACGCCTTTGACGTTGGTCAGGGACTGCTGCACGCGCAGGGTCACGGCCTGGTTGCCGAGCAGTTTGCCGTTGCTGTTGTCGAGGCTGTCGGCCGCCAGCGTGAACGCTTGGGCACTGGAAATTTCGCCGTTGCGGTTGTCCACTTGCGCGAGGTTTTTTAGCACCAGCAACGGGGCGTTAATCAAACCGTTCTGGTTGTTCAGCTCGCCGTGATTCAGATCCAGCGCCAACGACGTAGCGCTGGTGAGCTGCCCACCATCATGCTGATCGAGACTGGCGACACTGGCGGTCAGCGCTTTGTTGCTGGCAATCCGGCCCCCGCTGCTGTTATCGACCTTGCCGGCATTGAGGCTCAGGGCGTCGAGGCTGGTGAGTTTGCCGCCCTGATTATTCACCGTCGCCGTGGCGGTGATGCTCAAGGCCTGACCGGCGTTCACCAGCCCTGCCACGTTATCCAGAGTCGCCATGCGCAACGTCGCGGCGGCCAGGCTCGAGAGTTCGCCAGCGCGATTGTTCAGATAACCAAGGGTGGCGTTGAGATTACCGGTACTGGTAATCAGACCATTGCCATTGAGGACCTGATTGGCCGCGAGATTGAGACTGCCGTTACTCAACACCCGACCTTTGTTCTGGTTATCCAGGGTCCCGGCGGTGATGTTGGCGGTTTGCCCGGCGCTCAGCGTACCGCCCTGGTTAGTCAGGGTCTGCGCGGTATTCGCGGTGAGATTGCGACTGGCAACCACGCTTTTGCCGCTGTTGTTGAGATTCTGCGCGCTCAGGCTCACATCACCCGTGGCGTTACGGCTGGTGTCAGCATTGACCCCGGCTTCGATGATGCTGTTGTTGGTCAGCACACCACCGGCACTCAGAACGATGCTGTCTCGCGCCGCAAGGGTTTGCTGGTTTGTCAGGTTGCCTTGGGTTTGTACGTTGACGGAGGTGCCGGCATAAACCGGGCCTTGGGCATCAAGGCTGGCGGCTTTGACATTCACCGCACCGGCAGCAGAAGTCTGCGCCAGGCTCAGATGGCCATTGGCATCGATCTGAATATCGCCACCACTGGCCGCGAGGTTGCCATCGAGTTTCACCCCGACCCCGGCCTCGGTGCCGACCAGTTTGATCGCCCCGGCGTACATCCCGCCCAAGGCCGATGAGTCGATGGCCAGTTGCGGCTTGGCGCTGCCGTCATCGGCGCGGGCGGTGGCGTTGAGGTTGTCGGCATTGACGTCGTTGCGACCGGCGACGATGGTCAGGTTTTTCGCCTGAATCTCGGCGTTGATCTTCGCGCTGCGGGTGATGATTTCGAAGCTGTCGACGTTGTTGGCATTGAGCCCGGCGCCATCAATCGTGACGCTGCCCTGATCGACCTGAAAGCGATCCAGTCGACCGTTGTCGAGCACCGGTTTGCCGGTGGTCAACGTCACGCGTGGCGTGTTGATGAAACCGCAACCGTTGCAGCTGATGCCGTAGGGGTTGGCGACGATGACCCGCGCCGATTGCCCCGCCACTTCGGTGTAACCGCGCAACTGGCTCGGGCTGCCACCGACGACTTCGTTGAGGATGGTTTGCGCCGCGGCCCGGTTGGTCAGGTTGGGGTTGCCGACGATGATGCCGCCCAGTTGCGTCGCGCCGGTCTGCGCGGCGACGTTGTTGAGGATGACGCCTTGGGTGCCGACGTTGTAATCCTGAAACTGGTTATGCGACAGACCGGTGCCGTTGGGGGTGGCGATCTGGATGATCGGCACGCCATTGCCCGCCTGACCGAGGCTGGTGCCCGGTGTAGCCACGACGATGCCATCGGCCTGCGCCCACATCGGTTGCCAGAACATCACGTTGGCCAACAGGAACGCCAGTCCGCGCTTGGGCATGCCCAGGAAGTGCTCGCGGGTTTTCACGGCGGCAGAAGGTTGGCGAGCGAGAAAAGCGTAGTGGCGAACGTCCATGTGAAAGGTCCCGATGCAGCGAAATTAGAGGAAGATATCCAGGCGGAAATAGATCGGCGCTTCGCGCTCGGTCAGGGTGTCCGGACGTTCCAGGGAATGGGCAAAGGTCACGCTGGCGGCCAGGTGCTGACCTCGGGCGAACAACTCGACCGAGTTGCTGGACATGCGCCCGTGCTGATCGCCGTTATAGCGGTCGCCACGGATCACGCCCTGGTCGTAACCGAGGCTGGTGCCGTACTCGGCGAACACCGGGCGCAGCCATTCCAAAGTGATCGGATGGCTCCAGCGCAGTTCGTTGCGCCAGTAGCCGCCGCTGTCACCGGACAACGACTGGTCCTTATAGCCACGGATCGACGACTGCCCGCCGAGGCTGGTGCGTTGCGGGCTGAACAGCACGTCTTCACTGCGCTGGCCGGTCATCAGGCTGCTGAAACTGAAGGACTCGCCCCACAGCTTGAACGGCTGCAGATAACTCGCGGTGGCGGTGTATTTGCGGTAACGCGCGTTCGGCTCGCCGGGGCCCGGATCGCCGTTACCCTGGGCGTCGAACGCGCCGATGCCTTGTTGCATGCCCAGGTCGAGGTTGACGAAGGCACTGCCGACCCGCCGACCGTGGTTGATGCCGAACTGCGCTTCGCTGATGCGGTTGCTGCTCAGCTTGAGCTTGCTGTCTTCGATGAAGTTGTTGGTGCGCAGGTACGACAGGCCGGTGCTGAGGGAGGTCTTGCTCAGGGCGTCGCGATGGATCACCCGCTCGGCGCGCAACTGATGGTTTTCGCTGTCGCCGGTCTGCTTGAAATTGAAACCGTTGGCCTGGGCTTGCGAGCGGTACTCGCTCTGGCTGTAGGTGTAACTGAAGTTCCACCAGCCCCACGGCACGCTGTAATTGAGCAGCGCGTTGTTGGAGGTGTGCAGGTGATCGCTCACCGCATCATGACCGCCGCGCAGCATCAACTGATCGGCCAGGCCCAGCGGGCTGTCCCAGTCAAACGTCGTGCCCCACTGCTGTTCGCCGGTGCTGCGCTGGCCGTCGTTACTGCGCGACAACCCGACACGCCACGGCTTCTGCGGGGTGTTCTTGACCAGCACCTCGCTGCCACCGACGTTCTTGCCCGGGGACAACTCCATCTGCGCCTGATTCGACGGCAAGCGGTTGAGCTGATCCACCATCTGCTCGATTTCCCGCAGATTGACCAGCTCCCCGCTCTGGCCGGGGAAAGCCATCCCCAGTTCGCGCTCCGACAGCTGGCTGCCCTCCGCGCCCTTCAACCCTTCGAGCCGGCCCTCGACCACCAGCACCTTCAAATGCCCGCCGGACAAGTCCTGCTGCGGCAAGTAGGCACGGCTGGTGACCAGGCCTTTTTCGATGTAGTGATCGGTGATGACTTTCAGCAACTCGTTGAGCTGTGTAACGCCCAGGCACTGACCGATGTAAGGCTTGAGCAGGCGATTTTTCTCGCCGTCCGAAAGACTGTCGGCGCCTTTGAGCTCGATGTCCTTGATGGGGAAACAACGGGCGTCGGCCGGGGCCGTCGCAGGCGCGGGTTTGGCTGCCTTGCCGGGTAATTCCTTGAGCTCCTCGAGACGCCGACGCTGCTCGTCGAGCAAGCGATCCTGACGTTCGCGGATCAGATCGGTTTCACCGGGGGTGGGGGCAGYGTGAGCAAGATTCAGCGGAGAAAGGCACAGCAAAGCCAGGCACAACCTCGCCACGAGGGCGGGTGGATACATGTTCGATCCCTCGAATGGAGACTGATAGCACAATAGTGGCGCGATATTAGATGGCCACTATTTTGACGTCAATGAATGGATTCATTCGAGGAGGTTAAGGGATGACTTGTAATGGCTAAATCGGGCGCTTCCGATGAGAGCGCAGGACGTTTCCTGATGTGGTGTAGAAAAATGCTCACAACACCAAGGCGCTGTAGTCCGCAGAGAAAAAGCCGAGTGCCAAACGGCAAGGTCTTTTTTACGTAATGAACAACCCGGGCTCTGTCCGGGTACGGGACATGGAACAAAATTAAAGAGCCGTATTTTTTGTGGCTACACTCATGGCTGGTAGCTATTGGCTACCAACGTGATGGGTCTCAACAGGAATTACAAATAGAAGGGAATCTGATGAACACGTTAAAAGCCCCCCCGTTTGCCTGCGCTGCATTGTTGTTTTTCGGCGCTCATTCCATGGCTCAGGCTGCCGACATTCTGGATCAGGGATGGAGTGACACCACCCAGTCCAATTGGCTTGAACTTTCACAAGGATCGAGAATTCTCCCTCTCTCCTGGGCGCTTGCATTGGAAGAGCCTGGTTCAGAGGAGAAGTTCATGAGTGACAAAACGATCTCCGCCTACGGTTACACGCCTTATCGTCCGTCTTATAACGGTAAGCGCTTTACGTTGCCGATGGGTTTCGTTTTGGATGACAGTCACGACAGCAAGTTGTCTTTCACGAAACTCCGCTGGTTTTTTGGACAAGGGTCGAGAGAACCGTGGGTGGGGATGAACTGTTCTGCTTGTCACACGGCTCAGATCAAATTTGAAGAGCAGAATCTTGTGATCAATGGCGGGCCAACGAACGCCGACTTTCAAAATTTCTTTAAATATTTTAGAGAGGCCTTGAGCAAAACGGCTTCCGACCCTGAAAAATTTGAACGCTTTGCAAAGAGCGTCCTGGGTGATGATCTGTCGAAAGGGAATCGCCAACGGTTGAAAAAATCCCTGGATAGCTTGAATGCGTTTTATGCCCAAAACGAGACACTGAATGCCACAGATCTGCAATATGGCCCAGGTCGCCTTGATGCCGTGGGCCACATTCTCAACAAAATCAGTCAAGTCACCCAAGCGAAACCGCCTACCCCTAACCCCTCTGATGCGCCGGTGAGTTATCCATTTCTCTGGAATACGCATCAACACAACGTCCTCCAATGGAACGGAATGGTCAGTAAAGACCAACTCCCTTCGATTAAAAATGACGGCGGCCTGGATGCTGGAGGTCTGGGGCGTAATGCTGGAGAGGCCATCGGTGTGTTCGCCGACGTTCGACCGGTTAAAGAATCTGCGGCCAAGGCAGGGTTTGTCTCCAGTGTGAATGTGAAAAATCTGGATGTTCTAGAGCGTTCTCTTTATAGCCTGAAGCCTCCGCGGTGGCCTGGGCAGTTGCCAAACGACCTTGCGCTTGGCGCCAAATTGTTTAAGGACAATTGTTCCGGCTGCCATACCCATATTGTTAGAGACGATCTCACCACGGCCATCACAGCGGTCATGATTCCAATCTCTGCGAATGACAATTTCAATGCCCAGAGCCCACAAGACTCGACCATTGGCACGGATCCCTGGATGGCGTGCAATGCCTATCAATTTAAAGCGGATGCGGGAGTGTTGACGGGTTATTCCAAAGTCGATAAATCAGGAACCATCAAGTCAAATGACCTGCTCTACAACATGCTGGGTGTGACCGTCCTGGAGACATTACTGGGTAAAGGACGCGATGTCGCCGAACTGGCTTTCGATGGATTGCTTGGTATAGATACCAAACCTCAAAAAGTCCCTGGCTTCAAGGACCGTGCCCTGTTCAGTCGTTTGGATGAGAAAGCGCTACGGCTATACAACTGCTACCGTGCCAGCTCTACCGTTCCTCTTCTCGCCTATAAAGCAAGACCCCTGACCGGCATCTGGGCCACCGCTCCCTATTTGCATAACGGCTCTGTACCGACCCTCAACGACCTTCTCCTGCCACCCCACCAGCGCCCCTCGACTTTTTATACAGGGACCAATGAGTTCGATGACAAAAAAGTTGGATTCAAGACCGAGAAATCGGACAAGAACTGGTTTCTTTTCGACACCAAGCTTGAGGGCAATAGCAACGCAGGCCATGACTATGGCGTGGGCAAGCTCAATGACATCCAACGGTCACAGCTTCTCGACTACTTGAAGTCACTTTGAACGGCGTCGCGGACGCCCTCACCTGAGGCATGGAGTGGTAATCGCTGGTAGGGGCGACCGAAAGTAGTGGTCGCCCCGCCGGAGGTAGTTACAGGTTTAATGTCTGCTTCAGGTATCAGAAGTTAGCCGGGGTGTTGGCGCTGATGATTTCAGCCTCATCCGCCCCAATATTGCGAAACCGATGCGGCAACGTCGTCGGGAAGTAATACCCATCCCCGGCATTCAACACACTAATCTGCCCATCCACCGTCAACTCAACCGTGCCACGGGTAACCAGCCCACACTCCTCCCCTTCAGCGTGCACAATCGGCTCTTCCCCCGAACTCGCCCCAGGCGCGTACTGCTCGCGCAACAGCCGCATCTGCCGACTCGGCACCGAAGCGCCAATCAGCAACAACCGCAGCCCATGACGCCCGAGATCTGGCTGTTCATTGGCGCGAAACACGTACTGATGCTCGCGTGGCGGCTGATCAAAGGTAAAGAAGTCCGCCAAGGACATGGGGATGCCTTCGAGCAGTTTTTTGAGGGAGCTGACGGAGGGACTGACGCGATTCTGTTCGATCAGGGAGATGGTGGCATTGGTGACGCCGCTACGCCGGGCCAGCTCGCGCTGGGACAGTTTGTAGCTTTCGCGTACTAATTTGAGTCGTGAGCCCGTGTCCATGACAGCCTTATGTGAGAACTACTTAAGGGGTAATGGGGGTGGGTGGCGGGCGACTGGTGGCCGCGGATTACGCCGTTTCCCGTCCCGGAACCGTGGAAGGCGGGTATTAAATCACGTTTGTGGGTGTTGCTCAGCAGGTTCGATAAACGGCTGGCAAAAAAGCTGTCGGCTTCTGATGTCAGTCAGTTCTGGTTTAGAAACTGTGGCGAGGGGGCTTGCCCCTGTTGGGTCGCGAAGCGGCCYCAAAACCTGCCCACGCGGCGTATCAGATACACCGAATGGGCTGATTTTACGACTGCTTCGCAGCCGAACGGGGGCAAGCCCCCTCGCCACAGGAGTGATGCGTAGCCTTGGCCGGCGGAGACCRCCGGCAGGTTCAACCTAGATGCCGAAGCGGTCTCGCAAGGCGTAATACGCCGCGCCCATGGCGGTGAGTGGGGCCTGGAAAGTGCGGCCGCCGAGCATCGGCATGTGTGGCAGGGAGGCGAAGGCGTCGAAGCGTTCGGCGTCGCCGCGAATCATTTCCGAGATCAGTTTGCCGGCCAGGTGCGAGCAGGTGACGCCGTGGCCGCTGTAGCCTTGCATGTAGTAGGCGTTTTTCTCGATGCGGCCGAATTGCGGCATGCGCGACATGGTCAGCAGGAAGTTGCCGGTCCAGCGGTAGTCGATTTTCACGTCCTTCAATTGCGGGAAGGTCTTGAGGATCTTCGGGCGGATCAGTTGTTCGATGTCGTCCGGCTCGCGGGCGCCGTAGACCACGCCGCCGCCGTACAGCAGGCGGTTGTCGGCGGTGAGGCGGTAGTAGTCGAGCAGGTAATTGCAGTCTTCGACGCAGTAGTTATTGGTGATCAGGCTGCGGGCGACCTTCTCCGACAACGGCTCGGTGACGACGATTTGCGAACCGCAGGGCATGCTTTTGCGGGTCACGCGGTTGTCGAGGTCTTGCGGCAGGTAGGCGTTGCCGGCGATCAGCAGGTACTTGGCCCGCACCACGCCTTTGGCGGTGCGCACGGTGATTGGCTCGCCGTAGGAGATGTCCACGGCGGCGGATTGTTCGTAGATTTTGCCGCCCAGGCGAATGATCGCAGCGGCTTCGCCRAGGGCCAGGTTCAGCGGGTGGATGTGGCCGCCCTGCATGTCCAGCAAGCCGCCGACGTAGTTGTCGCAACCGACTTCGCGCTGGATGTCCGAGGCGTCGAGCATTTTCAGGTTGTTGTTGCCGTAGCGTTCCCAGTTACGCTTCTGCTCGGCCAGGCCGTTGAGTTGCTTCTTGTTCAGCGCTGCGAAGATGCCGCCGGGGCGGTAATCGCATTTGATGTCGTACTCCTTGATGCGCGAACGGATGATGTCGGCGCCTTCGAAGATCATGCTACCAAGGACTTCGGCGGTCTTGTCGCCGTAGCGCTCTTCGATCACATCGACGTCGCGGCTGTAGGAGTTGACCAGTTGGCCGCCGTTGCGACCGCTGGCGCCGAAGCCGACTTTGGCGGCTTCCAGTACCGTTACGCTATAGCCCGCTTCGCTGAGGAACAGCGCCGAGGACAGGCCGGTGTAGCCAGCGCCGATCACGCAGACGTCGCATTCCACCAATTCTTCAAGAATCGGGTAATCGCCGGTCTGGTTGCGGGTTGCGGCGTAGTAGCTGTTTACATGGGTGTGCTTCATACATTTCTCCGAGGGCCGCCGGCATGTGCCGGCGACCGCCGCTGTAAAGGTGTCAGAGCTTGATCCAGGTCGCTTTGAGTTCGGTGTACTTGTCGAACGCGTGCAGCGATTTGTCCCGACCGTTACCCGACTGCTTGAACCCGCCGAACGGCGCGGTCATGTCGCCGCCGTCGTACTGGTTGACCCAGACACTGCCGGCGCGCAAGCCGCGAGCGAAGGTGTGCGCCTTGCTGAGGTTGCTGGTCCAGACGCCGGCGGCGAGGCCGAAGATGCTGTCGTTGGCGATCTGCAGCGCTTCTTCAGCGGTGTCAAAGGTGATCAGCGACAGCACCGGGCCGAAGATTTCTTCCCGGGCGATGGTCATGGCGTTGGTCACGCCGTCGAATATCGCTGGCTCCACATACAGGCCACCGGTGCCTTCGAGGGTGCGACTGCCGCCAGCAATCAGTTGCGCGCCCTGGTCTTTGCCGACCTGGATGTAGCGCAGCACATTGTCCAATTGGCGCTGATCGACGACGGCGCCGACGGTGGTTTCAGGGTCGAGCGCATGCCCCGGTTTCCAGGCTTGCAGCGCTTCCACCAGCAACGGAATGAACTGCTCGCGGATCGAGCGCTCCACCAGCAGGCGCGAGCCGGCGGTGCAGACTTCGCCCTGGTTGAAGGCAATCGCACTGGCCGCTGCCCGAGCCGCTGCGCGCAAGTCCGGCGCGTCGGCGAACACCACGTTCGGGCTCTTGCCGCCCGCCTCCAGCCACACGCGCTTCATGTTGCTTTGCCCGGCGTAGATCATCAGTTGCATGGCAATCGCGGTGGAGCCAGTGAAGGCCAGCACGTCGACGTCCATGTGCAACGCCAGCGCCTTGCCGACGGTGTGACCGAAGCCCGGCAACACGTTGAACACGCCTTTGGGGATGCCGGCGTCGAGGGCCAGTTGCGCGATGCGGATCGCCGTCAGTGGTGATTTTTCCGAGGGCTTGAGGATGAACGAGTTGCCTGCCGCCAAGGCTGGGGCGAACTTCCAGCTGGCCATGATCAGCGGGAAGTTCCACGGCACGATCGCGGCGACCACACCTGCGGGTTCACGGGTGATGAGGCCCAATTGGTCGTGCGGCGTGGCGGCGACTTCGTCGTAGATCTTGTCGATGGCTTCGGCGCTCCAGCGGATCGCGTTGGCGGCCGCTGGAATGTCGATGGCCATGGAATCGCTGATCGGTTTACCCATGTCGAGGGTTTCCAGCAGCGCCAGTTCTTCCTGGTTGGCCAGGATCAAGTCCGCGAAGCGAATCAAGATGCGCTTGCGTTCTGCGGGTGCCAACCGCGCCCAGATGCCGGATTCAAATGCACGACGCGCGACGGTGACTGCCGCATTGGCGTCGGCTTCGTCGGTGCTGGCGATGTTCGCCAGAAAGCGGCCGTCGACCGGGCTGATGCATTCGAAGGTATCGCCACTGACTGCCGGGCAGTATTGGCCGTCGATGAATGCGCGGCCTTCTAGTGTCAAGGACTGGAAGCGTTGCTCCCAGTCGCTGCGAGTGTTTGTCATGGTTGTGACTCTACGCAGAGGAATAAGTGATCGTGTTAACCGATGGGCAAGCGATGAGAACTTGTGGCGAGGGAGCTTGCTCCCGCTGGACTGCGCAGCAGKCCCCTTCTTTTCAGGTAGAAGGAGGGGTCGCTTCGCGACCTAGCGGGAGCAAGCTCCCTCGCCACAGGTTTAGTGTCAGCCCCCGTTAAACCGTGTGCAGGTACCAGTTGTACTCAAGGTCTGAAATGGAGTTCTCGAACTCGGCCAGCTCGCTTTCCTTGCACGCCACGAACACGTCGATGTACAGCGGGTCGATGTAGCGCGCCATGACTTCGCTGTCGTCCAGTTCACGCAATGCGTCGCGCAGGTTGTTCGGCAGGCTTTGCTCGTTCTGCTCGTAGCTATTGCCTTCAACCGGGGCGCCCGGCTCGATTTCGTTGGTCAAGCCGTGGTGAATGCCGGCCAGTACCGAGGCCATCAGCAGGTACGGGTTGGCATCGGCACCGGCGACACGATGCTCGATGCGCACGGCATCCGCCGAACCGGTGGGTACGCGCACCGCCACGGTACGGTTGTCGATGCCCCAGCTTGGCGAGTTCGGTACGTAGAACTGCGCGCCGAAACGTCGGTAGGAGTTGACGTTCGGGCAGAGGAACGCCATCTGCGCCGGCAGGGTCTCGAGCACACCGCCGATCGCATGTCGCAGCGCGGCGTTCTGCTCGGGATCCTCGCTGGCGAAGATGTTGTTGCCTTGCTTGTCGAGAATCGAAATGTGCACGTGCAACCCGTTGCCCGCCTGACCCGGATATGGCTTGGCCATAAACGTGGTGTCCATCTCGTGGTCGTAGGCGATGTTCTTCACCAGACGCTTGAGCAGCACCGCGTAGTCGCAAGCCTTTATAGGGTCGGAGACGTGATGCAGGTTGACTTCGAATTGCGCCGGGGCGCTTTCCTTGACGATCGCGTCAGCCGGGATGCCCTGCTCTTTCGCGCCCTCGAGGATGTCTTGCAGGCAGTCGACGTATTCGTCCAGATCGTCGATCAGGTACACCTGCGTCGAGTGCGGACGCTTGCCCGACACCGGCGAGCGTGGCGACTGCGGACGACCGTTCACGTTGTCCTGGTCGATCAGGTAGAACTCCAGTTCGAACGCCGCGCAAATGGTCAGGCCCATGTCATCGAACTTGCTCACCACCTGACGCAGCACTTCGCGCGGGTCAGCAAAGAACGGCTGGCCTTCGAGCTCGTGCATGGTCATCAGCAACTGCGCGGTCGGGCGCTTCTGCCAGGGTTCGATGCTGAGGGTATCGGGGATGGGATAGCAGATGCGATCCGAGTCGCCGATGTCCAGACCCAGGCCGGTGCTTTCCACCGTGGAACCGTTGATGTCCAGGGCAAACAGCGACGCCGGCAGGTTGATGCCTTTTTCGTAGACCTTGTGGAGACTGGTGCGCTCGATGCGCTTGCCGCGCACCACGCCGTTCATATCCGCAATCAGAAGGTCGACGTACAAAACCTCAGGATGTTGCTTAAGGAATGCGTTTGCTTCGTTGAGTTGAACGGCACGCAGAGGGACCGACATGATGCACCTATTAGCTGTTAATTATTATGTTCACTTCACTTGCGAGAGCCAGTCAACCCGAACGGCAAAGTGAAGTCAATAGCGAACACATGGCCTTTCAGCCTTTATTTTCTGGCCTTTTTTGGGCGCCAGAGTGCCATATCAGGCTTGCACACCGCGCAGACCCTCAGCATCGGACGTTCGGCGTTTAGAATTTTTTACATGAGAGTTGTTAATTAAAATCAACAAGGCTAAGCTCCGGAAAAGCTCGTTCAAGTGTGAAACTTCGAGGTGATAAAAATGGCATTCAAGCCATTGATCGGCGTTACTGCGTGCGTCAAACAGATTGGCCTGCACCCCTACCACGTCAGCGGCGACAAGTACTTGCGTGCTGTCAGCGTCGCGGCATTGGGGCTGCCAGTGGTCATTCCTTCCTTAGGCGACCTGACCGAAACCGATGCGCTGCTCGCGCAGCTCGACGGTCTGTTGCTGACCGGCTCGCCGTCGAATGTGGAGCCTTTCCACTATCAAGGCCCGGCCAGTGCTCCCGGTACGGATCACGATCCGCAACGGGACGCCACCACCCTGCCCTTATTGCGCGCAGCCATCGCCGCCGGTGTTCCGGTGCTCGGCCTCTGCCGGGGCTTTCAGGAAATGAACGTGGCGTTCGGCGGCAGCCTGCATCAGAAGGTGCACGAACTGCCCGGCATGCTCGATCACCGGGAAGCGGACAGTCCCGATCTGGCCGTGCAGTACGCAGCGGCCCATGCAGTGAATGTGCAACCGGGCGGTGTGTTCGAAGCACTGGACCTGCCACAGGTATTCCAGGTCAATTCGATTCACAGCCAGGGCATCGACCGACTCGCACCGGGCCTGCGCGCTGAGGCGATCGCGCCGGATGGTTTGATCGAGGCGATCTCCGTCGAGCACAGCAAGACCTTCGCCGTCGGCGTGCAATGGCACCCGGAATGGCAGGTGCTTTCGAATCCCCCTTACTTGAGTATTTTCCAGGCGTTTGGCGAGGCGTGCCGACAACGGGCGGCGCTGCGCAATACGCGCTGACTTCAGACATTACCAATCGATTGACTGCCCCCGTGAGTCTGGCGGGCGTGCCTTTGCGCGCCGGTGGCTCACGTAATAGATGAACCGCAATAACAACAAGTACGACCAGGCAGCCAGGACGGCGGTGCCGAATAAGCCCGAGCGGTAAGCGTTGAATTCAATGGCATCGCCCGGCCCGGGTTTGCAATCCACTCTTAAGTCAGGCCGTGTTGGCCCGACGACTGAAACCTGTTGGGAGTTTCATATGGCAAACGCCTCCAGCATCTACAGGAAGGCTCTTGATAGTCACCAGGCACCGAAAAAGGTGCTGGTGAAAGTCGACCGCGTCACCAAGAAATTCGACGAAACCACCGCCGTGGACGATGTGTCCCTGGAAATCCATCAAGGCGAAATCTTCGCCTTGCTCGGTGGTTCCGGCTCGGGCAAATCGACGCTGCTGCGCATGCTCGCCGGCTTCGAGCGCCCGACCGAAGGGCGGATTCTGCTCGACGGTGTCGACATCACTGACATGCCGCCCTACGAACGGCCGATCAACATGATGTTCCAGTCCTATGCGCTGTTCCCGCACATGACGGTGGCGCAGAACATCGCCTTCGGCCTCAAGCAGGACCGTTTGCCCGCCAGCGAAATCGACGCCCGTGTCGAAGAAATGCTGCGCCTGGTGCACATGACCCAATACGCCAAACGCAAGCCGCATCAGTTGTCCGGCGGTCAGCGTCAGCGTGTGGCACTGGCGCGTTCGTTGGCCAAGCGACCGAAGCTGTTGCTGCTCGATGAACCGATGGGCGCACTGGATAAAAAGCTGCGTTCGCAGATGCAACTGGAGCTGGTGGAAATCATCGAGCGGGTCGGCGTGACCTGCGTGATGGTGACCCACGACCAGGAAGAAGCCATGACCATGGCCGAGCGCATCGCGATCATGCACCTGGGCTGGATCGCCCAGATCGGCAGCCCGGTCGACATCTATGAAGCACCGGTCAGCCGCATGGTCTGCGAGTTCATCGGCAACGTGAACGCCTTCGACGGCACCGTTGTGGAAGACCTGGAAGGTCACGCGATCATCCACAGCCCGGACCTTGCGCAGAAGATTTACGTCGGCCACGGCGTGAGTACCTCGGTGCAGGACAAGTCGATCACCTACGCTATCCGCCCGGAAAAAATGCTGGTCAGCACCCTCAAGCCCGAGACCCGCTACAACTGGTCCGAAGGCAAGGTGCATGACATCGCCTACCTCGGTGGCCACTCGGTGTTTTATGTGGAGCTGCCTGGCGGCAAGATCGTCCAGTCGTTCATGGCCAACGCCGAACGCCGTGGCGCACGCCCGACATGGGACGATCAGGTCTACGTGTGGTGGGAAGACGACAGCGGCGTGGTACTGCGCTCATGAGAACCTTCAATCAGCAGTTCCTGCGCCTGGTGCCCAGTGGCCGCAAAATGGTCATCGGCATTCCATTCCTGTGGCTGTGCCTGTTTTTCCTGTTGCCGTTCTTCCTGGTGATGAAGATCAGCTTCTCGGAAGCAGCCCTGGCCATTCCGCCCTACTCCGAGATTTACACCTTCGCCGAACAGAAATTCCAGCTGCTGCTGAACCTCGGCAACTACTCGCTGCTGACCGAGGATGAGCTGTACATCTCGGCTTACTTCGGCTCGTTGAAGGTCGCATTCTTAAGCACGCTGATGTGCCTGGTGATCGGTTTCCCGATGGCTTATGCGATCACCAAGGCCAGCAAGGAAGCGCAAAACGTCTTGCTGCTGTTGATCATGATGCCGACCTGGACCGCGATCCTGATCCGCGTGTATGCGTGGATGGGCATCCTCAGCAACAACGGATTGCTCAATGCCTTCCTGATGTGGACCGGGCTCACATCGCAGCCTATCGAGATCCTCAACACCAACACCGCCGTGTACATCGGGGTGGTCTACGCGTACCTGCCGTTCATGGTGCTGCCGCTGTACGCCAACCTGGTGAAGCACGATGGCAGCCTGCTGGAAGCCGCGTCGGACCTGGGCTCAAGCAACTTCAACAACTTCTGGAAAATCACGGTTCCGCTGGCCAAGAACGGGATCATCGCAGGCTGCATGCTGGTGTTCATTCCGGTGGTCGGTGAGTTCGTGATTCCGGAACTGTTGGGTGGCCCGGAAACCCTGATGATCGGCCGCGTGCTGTGGCAGGAGTTCTTCAACAACCGCGACTGGCCGGTGGCGTCCGCCCTGGCGGTGGTGATGCTGGCGATCCTGATTGTGCCGATTCTGCTGTTCAACCGTAGCCAGGCCAAAGAGATGGAGGGACGGGGATGAACCGTTTCGGATTTTCACGATTGATGCTGGTGCTCGGCCTGTCGTTTATCTACCTGCCGATGCTGATTCTGGTGATCTACTCGTTCAACGCCTCGAAGCTGGTGACGGTGTGGGGCGGCTGGTCGGTGAAGTGGTATGTCGGCCTGCTCGACAACACGCAACTGATGGGCTCGGTGGTGCGCTCGCTGGAAATCGCCTGCTACACGGCGATTGCCGCGGTGGCGCTCGGTACATTGGCGGCGTTCGTGCTGACACGTGTGACGCGCTTCAAGGGCCGTACGCTGTTCGGTGGCTTGGTGACGGCGCCGCTGGTGATGCCGGAAGTGATCACCGGTCTATCGCTGTTGCTGCTGTTCGTGGCCATGGCGCAGTTGATCGGCTGGCCGCAGGAACGCGGCATCGTCACCATCTGGATCGCTCACACCACATTCTGTGCAGCCTATGTGGCGGTGGTGGTGTCGGCGCGCTTGCGTGAGCTGGATTTGTCGATCGAAGAAGCGGCCATGGACCTCGGTGCACGGCCGCTCAAGGTGTTCTTCCTGATCACCATTCCGATGATCGCGCCATCACTGGCGGCCGGCGGCATGATGTCGTTTGCCTTGTCGCTGGATGATTTGGTGTTGGCGAGCTTTGTGTCGGGGCCAGGGTCGACGACCCTGCCGATGGAAGTGTTCTCGGCGGTGCGCCTGGGCGTGAAGCCTGAGATCAATGCCGTGGCCAGCCTGATTCTGCTGGCGGTGTCGATTGTCACGTTCATGGTCTGGTATTTCAGCCGCAGGGCCGAAGCCACCCGCAAACGAGCGATTCAGGAAGCGATGGACCAGACTGCCAGCGAGTCCTGGCAACAACCGAAAAAGCAAATGCTAGAAGCGACGGTCTAGTGCCACTGTCAAGTGAGCACTGACCTGTGGCGAGCGAGCTTGCTCGCGCTTGAGTGCGCAGCACTCACAAATAGGTATGGGTTGCCAGAATTTTGGGGCCGCTACGCAGCCCAGCGGGAGCAAGCTCCCTCGCCACAGGTAAGTCCGCTAGCCACAGGTTTCGTGTTCACCGCATTTTTGTTTTATGCGATTTGAATAAAAAGAATGGAGTTGTACCGATGAAAATGTTTGGCAGGACTCTGCTGACACTGTCCTTATTGGGCGCAATCACCGCTGGCGCCCAGGCCAATGACAAGGTACTGCGCGTCTACAACTGGTCGGATTACATCGCCCCGGACACCGTCAAGAAGTTCGAAGACGAGACCGGTATCCGCGTGACCTACGATGTGTTCGACAGTAACGAAACCCTTGAGGCACGGCTGCTGGCGGGAAAATCGGGCTATGACATCGTGGTGCCGTCCAACAGTTTCCTGGCCAAGCAGATCAAGGCCGGGGTCTATCAGGAACTGGACAAATCGAAGCTGCCGAACTGGAAGAATCTCAACCCGGTGCTGCTGAAAAATGCCTCGGCCAGCGACCCGGATAACGGCCACGCCTTCCCGTACATGTGGGGTTCGATCGGCATCGGTTACAACCCGGCCAAGGTCAAGGAAGTGCTCGGCACTGATGCCCCGGTGAACTCCTGGGACTTGCTGTTCAAACCGGAAAACGCCGCCAAGCTCAAAGCCTGTGGCATCAGCTTTCTTGATTCACCGACGGAAATGCTTCCGGCTGCCCTGCACTATCTGGGCTATCCGGTGAACTCCCGGGACAAGGCGCAAATCACCGAAGCCGAGGCGCTGTTCATGAAGATCCGGCCATCGGTGGCCTACTTTCATTCGTCGAAATACATCTCCGACCTGGCCAACGGCAACATCTGCGTCGCCGTCGGTTACTCCGGCGACGTACTGCAAGCCAAGGCCCGCGCCCAGGAAGCCGGCGACAAGGTCAAGATCGAGTACAGCATCCCGAAAGAAGGCGCCGGCAGCTTTTACGACATGGTCGCCATCCCTCGGGACGCCGCCAACGTCGACAACGCCTACCTGTTCATGAACTTCCTGATGCGCCCGGACATCATCGCCGAAGTCACCAACAGCATCGGCTACAGCAATGCCAACGCGGCGGCCACGCCGTTGGTGGATGAAGCGATTCGCGACGACCCAGGGTCGTATCCGCCGCAAGCGGTGATGGCGACGTTGTATGCCATTCCTGACATGCCAATCGCCACCCAGCGGATCATGACCCGGGGCTGGACGCGGGTGAAGCTGGGCAAGTAATCCCGCCTCACTGATCGTCCCCATGCTCCGCGTGGGAACGATCATCCATTACAGCTTTCTCTTTTCCGTTCACGCAGCGCCTTACCACCGCTGCACTCCTCTCTGCAGAACGGCTTCACCTGGCTTCCTCGGTTTAGGTGAATTCAGGCGCCCTCGGGCGCCTTTTTTTGTGGGCTTATGAAGCGACCAGCGGCCACTCGGCCAACGCTATGTATCGGCCTTTATGGGACTCGAACAGGCTGAATCGATCGGCGCGCAGGTAAAACTCGGGCGGCGTCGCGGATTCGGGGACCGGCGCCCGGTAGTCGCGCATCAGGGTCAAATGCGGGCGGAATTCCCGATGGGTGTCTTCAAAACCGAACGGCAGCATGGCCTGCTCCAGCGCATACACCAGGCGCAGCAGCTCCGGTGCCGCCTGCGCGGGCGCCAGCAGCAACACCCCGGAGCGACGCCAGACGTCCAGCCGATCCAGCACCACCGTCAACGGCACGCCGGACGTGCGGATATTGGCGGCGGCCTTGCAGACACCGGCTATTTGCGCCATGCCCACCGTGCCGAGAAACAGCAGGGTCAGATGAAAGTTTTCCGCCGGCACCGGGCGCCCGACGTTGAGCCCCAGCGCGCTGCGCCATTGGGCGATGGCCCGGCGTTGTTCGGGAGCGCAGTTCAGGGCGAAAAACAGCCGTTTGAACGGCTCGCGGGTTTCATCGCTCATGTCTGGCACCTCAATGCTCGGGGACCCTTTGATTTTACAAAGGGATACCCCGCCAGCAAGCCCATTTCTGGCACCTGCCGGCATGCGCGTTATAGTTGAAGCAACCGAATCGACGGGAGGACGCCATGCGTCAGGTCATCAGCAAAGAGCCATGGTGGGCCGTACCACCGAAGCCCGGCCAGGATGAGTCCGAGCTGGAATGGGGCTGGCTGGTTCATTACAACGAAGGCGAGCCGCGCTTCGAGTTCATCAAGGAGCGGCCGTCGGACAGCGAGATTCGCAATCGCAAAAGCTGCAGGATCACCCCGACGCCGGAGTGATCCTGCCGCCTCTTCAGGCTTTGACGAGCATTTCGAAACCGCCAAAAATCGCCCGCTGGCCGTCGAACGGCATCGGATTGACGTCCGGTTGCATCCGCGGATCGCTCATCAGTTTCGCCATGCCGGCGTCACGGGTGGCCTTGTCCGGCCAGACGATCCAGGAAAACACCACGGTCTCGTCTTCCTTGAGTTTGACCGCCATGGGAAACGACGTCACTTTGCCATCAGGCACGTCGTCGCCCCAGCATTCAGCGAGGCTGAGCGCGCCGTTTTCCTTGAAAATCGCGGCGGCGGACTCCGCGTGTTTCTTGAACTTTTCGCGGTTGGCCTTGGGCACCGCTGCGACGAAGCCATCAACGTAAGCCATGATCATTCTCCTCGGGTTATGGGTTGATCTGCTGGGTAGTCGATCCAGCGTGGCTCCAATCGACAGTTCCCGCACCCAAGCCGACCGACGGTTCGACGGGCTGAGCAACAGGTTGTGCAACAGGCTGGGCCAGGGACTGGGCCAAGCCGCCTTCGATTTGCCCGGCCATGTACAGCGTTCCGGCCATGACACCGGTGGTAGGGTTTTGCACCAGCTTCAGCCACGCCTTGTCGAATGAGTCGCCCAGGCTGCTGCGGATCAGCGCCTCGCTATCGGGTCGGTCGTTGGCTTGAATAACCGCACGCACCCCCGCCACTCCCAGGGAAATCACCGCCCCGGCCAGTTTCCCCGCCGCTGCCGCCACGGCACCAGCCGCGCCTCGTGGGGCCATTTCGGCTTCCATTCGTTTACTCGCGCGCTTGGCCACTGGCGTCATGCCGGCGTCCGTCGAGGCAATGCCCTTCTCACCGCCTGCCGTGTGGATCTTGTCGATCAACGCCGCGTAGGCCGGCAACTTAGTCAGCGGTTCACTGTGCACCACCTGATACAGCGACGCGTCACGGGCGGGCGGCGGTCCCAGCGAAATCGCCGGAATTTTCTGGATACGGTCGTTGAGCTGCGCCATCGGCACGCCATGACGCTGGGAGATGACCTGAAGTTGCTGGCCGAGAGCTTGCACGTAATACGCTGTCGCCTGCCCGAGGATCTCGTCGGGATCGATCTCCACCGCTACCGGGTCCAGCACTTTGTGGTGATATTGCTCCAACAGATAGGCCGCCAGGCGTTTGGCCGAGGCATCCTGCTCACCCCCGGCACTGAGGGTGTACCAGCTGACCTTCATCGACAGCCATTCCTGGGTCCAATAGCTGCTGAACCACGGAATGAAGACTTCTTCGGTCTGTTCGTAAACCCGCGTGCGCCAATGCTCCATGGATCCGCGGGCATAGACCCTGGCCTGTTCGGTGGCCTGCTGCGAAGCCGCGACAATTTCCTGGTCAACCTGCTGCCAGGTGCTCTGGGAAACCACTACCGGCGCCACGACTACCGGGGCACGCGCAGTCGTTACGCATCCCGCCAGTACCACCAACACAGCGACGATCAGCGAACGCAGGTTCAAGATCGCAGTGTCCTACAGTCTGCGTCGAACGGAGCGTTCGACGCGTAAAAGCATGTTGATTTGAGTATAGGTCGGGGCTGGGGGCCGTCCGTCAGGAAGTGTGATAGCGCCCTCAAAAATACCTGCGCGAGCAGACCCGCAAGTCCATCGAGGAACGCCACCATCATCCACGTCGATATTCACCATCGCCGCGAATGCCTTCCGCAAAAAAACCGTCAGGTGCAGGATCAACTCATCGCCACTCAAACCCCGCATCGGAGGGGCAGACCATGTTGATCCACCTTCTGACCTGCCTGGCCCTGACGGCCATCACCCTGACCCTGTTTTCCCGCCTGGTGCTGGATATCGGTCAAACCGAGGAGCCGACATCATGATCTATTCCGTCAACCTCGCCGTGAGCTTTCCGGTGTTCGGCAGCAACTACTATTCGCAACAGGTCGTCTCTCGCAAAGCCGTCGCGCTGGTGTTCGACAAGCAATTCGAAACCTTGCTGATGCCGGCGGCCACCCACCACTTCAGTAACGAAGTGGTGGGGCTTAACGATCAGTTCCGCTTTTTGAATGATGTGCTGGTTGAGCATCTGCTGGAAATCGAGATGACTCAGCGTCCTTCACGCTCGGCGCAAGCGTTCACCTTCTGACGGGCTGGGTGCAGCCTGTCATTCTGGCCGGCGCAYGGCTCTCACCTTCCCGCTGTTGCCGCCGCCACAGAAAAACCGGTCGTGGCCATCGAACTCAAGCCCCGACACGCCGACGCCAGCTGGCATCTGGACACTCTCCAGCACCTCGCCCGTGGCCGGATCGACTCGTCGCAGCTCGCTCTCGTCACCTTCCCAGGTGCCATGCCACAGATCACCCTCGACCCAGGTCACCCCGGTAACAAAGCGGTTGGATTCGAGGGTGCGCAGCACCGCTCCGGTCTGGGGATCGACCTGATGGATCTTGCGCTCGCGATACTCACCGACCCAGAGCGTGCCTTCGGCCCACGCCAGCCCCGAGTCGCCACCGCCACCGGGTGCGGGGATGGTGGAGAGCACGCGGCCGGTCTGCGGGTCGATCTTCTGGATGCGATCCTCGGCGATCTGAAACAGATGCTGGCCATCGAAGGCGGTGCCGGCATGGGCGGCGACATCGATCGATTTCAGGGTTTTGCCGCTGGCCGGGTCCAGGGCGTTGAGTTTGTCGCCGGAGGCAAACCAGACACGCTGACCGTCATGGGTGACGCCGTGCACATGGTCGATGCCCGGAAAAGGCCCGTATTCGCGGATGATTTCAGCCGTTGAATGTTTCATGTCTTGCTCCTCGTTTACTGACTGCGTTCACTGGGGTAGTGAAGAGGATGCTAATCACTGGGCAGCAACGCCGTGAGTAACAATCCCGTCGCGAATCCAGGTACCGGCGGGAGCATCCAGCGACGAGCCCGACCGTGACCGAACGACTGCACCTTGCCGGTCGCCGCCAGTGTGTCGAGGGCTCGTTGCACGGTGCGCTGACTGGCGCCGAGCACCAACGCCAGGGCCGAACTCGACCACGACTCACCGTCGGCGAGAAAAGCGAGCAGCGTCGCATGCTGTTCTTCGACAGGCCGCGCCAGCACCACGACGTCAGGCGCAACCCGTGGCACCAGTGCAAACCCTCGTGGGGTCGCGATCACGTCGGCAATCAAGTGCAGCGCCCCGCGCAGCCGCCCGAGTTCGACGCGCAACCGTGCGCGATGGGACTCATCCGCGTGCTTCATCCGAAAGGCTCGCGCAATCAACGTTTCCCTCGGCACGTCGGCCGGCCACGCTTCGCCCAGCGCCCGGGCGAGCGCGAACAACACCGGACGCCGGGCGAGCGAAACCGACGCGTCTGCGTCGCGCACCACATACCGGCAAGCGTCCACCACCAGCGTGGGGGATGCCAATAACGCTTCAATCTCATCGAGCAGCAGCGGCTGTTCCTGCCCACCGATAATCAGCCGCGCCGCTGGTGTATCGAGGATATGCCTGGCGCTTTCGACCTCGGCGGTGAGTGCCGCAATGCCCGCGTGCTGCGCAGCATGCCCGGCCCGCTCAAGTGCCGCGCGCGCCGCTTTCGTTTGCAGACGACGCATGGCGATGCCCGCCAGAACCAGTTCGTAAGCAGCCCTCGACGCGGGCAGTAATGGCGTCGGGTCGAGTTCGGCGAGACGGCCCTCGGCCTCGTCGAGATGCCCGATCAGCAGCAAGCGGCGAATCTCGAGATAGCGCGCATGGGCGGCGTTGACCCAATCGCCGTGTGCCTGAAGCGTCGTCCGTGCGGTGTCGAGCGCCTTCACCGGCCAGTTCAGGTCACGGGAGGCGAGCGCGATCTCGGCCTCGGCAACAACACACCGCGCGCGGGCCAAGGCCTCCTTCGCACCGAACGCCCGCGCGGCACTTCGCACCAGCGCCTTCGCCCGCACAAGGTCACCCAGTTGCGCCATCGCGATGCCTCGAAGCGCGAGTGCAGGCGCGTCGTTGCGCAAGGCGATGCGGTTCAGCGCGCCGAGCGGATCACCCGCCGCGAGCGCACGCGCTGCTGCGGTGATCAGCGAATCCATGTGAATTGCGCCACTTGTGACCCCCACCGTCCGATGTCCGCTGATCAGTCTATCTCACGACTGCTCAGCCGCACGCCGATCCGCCAGGGGCACCCGTGACTCAGTAATCGACCCACACCCCACCCAGGTCCGCAGAATGGACGCAGCGCTCGACCCAGCGCACGCCTTCGACACCGGCATTGATGTCTGGATAACGCAGCGTTGCCAGTTGTTCATGATCACCACGGTTGGCGGCGTCCATGGCCAAGGCGAAACGGTAATAGAGGTTGGCCCAGGCATCGAACAGCCCTTCCGGGTGCCCGGCACCGATCCGGTCATCAAGCAACGCATGGGGATGCAGATAACCCATCCCGCGCTCCAGCACCTGGGCAGGTTTACCCTGGACTTCGAATGACAGCTGGTTCGGCCGCTCATCCCACCATTCAAGGCTGGCCCTGGAGCCGATCACCCGAATTTTCTGGCCATGCATGGATCCGGCGTTCACCGCGCTCGACCACACACTGCCCATGGCCCCGCCTTCGTATTCCATCAGTGTGTAGGCGTTGTCCTCGAGTGGTGCGCGGCTTTTGACAAAGCTCTGGCGTGTGCACAACAGCCGTTTGATCTTGAGCTCGGGCAGCATGACTTCCGACAGGTACAGCGGATGAGTGCCAACGTCTCCCAGCACATAACTGGGGCCAGCGAGGCGCGGATCGACCCGCCATTTGGTCGCCTCGCTCTGCGCCTCGACCGCCTCACAGTGGAAGCCATGGGCAAACTGCATGTGCACCATGCGCACCTCACCCAACTCACCCTGGGCGATCATTTCCCGCGCCTGCTCGATCAACTGGTGCCCGGCATAGCCGTAGGTCACCCCCACCACCCGGTTTCGCGACAACGCGATTTCACGCAGGGTTTGCGCCTCCTCGAGGGTGAAGCACAGCGGCTTTTCACAGACCACATGCAGCCCCGCTTCCAGAGCGGCCTTGGTGATTTCAAAGTGAGTGCCATTGGGCGTCGCCACGGAAATGGCCTGGATACCATCCGCCCGCCCGGCTTCGCCCTCAATCAGGCTGCGATAGTCGCCGTAGCAACGCTCGGGGTCGACCCCCAGTTGCACACCGAAGTCGCGACCGCGTTGCGGGTCCAGGTCGAAGGCACCGGCCACCAGTGCAAACGACTGGTCACGCAGGGCCGCCGAACGATGGATGTAGCCGATCTGACTGTCACACCCGCCGCCCACCATCGCCCAGCGGATTGGTTGAGGAATTCGCTTGCTGCCATTGATCATCGAAAAGTCCTTCGCATGAGAGAAATCAGAAACCCGCCCGGGACAGGTAGTCACGGCTGGCAGCCACGTCGCGCAGACTGCCGTGGGCGTTACGTGGATCACGTTCTTGCTCGACCGTGATGTAACCCTGGTAACCGATCTCGGTGATCAGCTCGCGCAAGGCGCCGTAGTCGATGACACCCTGGCCGATCGGGCACATCACGCCTCTTGCGCACGCGGCGAAGAAGGTGATGTGTTCGCCCAGCACTTGATCGAACACGGCCTGATCGATGTCTTTGAAATGCAGGTAATCCACGCGGTCCGCGTACTGGCGCAGGGTCTGCACCGGGTCCATACCGGCGTAGTACAGATGGCCGGTGTCCAGACACAGGCCAGCCACTTCGTAGGGGATGTCTTCGACCAGTCGGGCCAGCTCATCGGCGAACTCGATGTAGCCCCCGGCGTGCGGATGAATCACCGTGCGCACACCGAATTCCGTCCACGCCAACTCGGCGATGGCGCGGATATGGGCCATCATGCCCCGCCAGGCATCGGGCGCCAGGCGCGGCGCGCGGTCAGAGTGGCCAGCGGCGTAGTCACGCTCCTCATGCCCCCAATCGATGACCACCAGACACGGCATGGCGAAACGTTGCCCCGGCTCCAGGGGAATTGCCGGCAACTGCTTGAGCAATGCGCAGATATTACGGGTTTGATGCAGCAGGCTGGGCAGGTTGGCGGGATCGACCAGATTGTCGAACACCGTGCCGGYCACCACGTGCAGGCCGTGTTTGACCAGCACCGAGCCCACCGCATCGGCGTCCAGTGGCAGGTAACCGTATGGCCCCAATTCGATGCCGCGATACCCCGCTTGCGCCGCTTCGCCAAGAACCTGTTGCCACGCCGGCAGATGAGGATTGTTGACGTCGTCGACGCCCCAGCAACAAGGCGCGGTGGAGATGTGGAGGGTCATGTCAGGCTCCGGAAATTATTGTTATGGGTAGCGATGTTTCGCTGGAAGAAATCCTAAGGTGGGCAGATGCACGGCTGCTATAGTCCCTGAGCGATACCTGTCAAAACCCGTCAAAAGTTTCAGATAGGCTTTCATTTCATGTCAGAACATTCTTTGTCAGAAGCCGGCAACCCGCTCGGTCGTCGTGCAACCATGGAAGACGTGGCCTTGGCCGCCGGGGTGAGCCTGTCCACCGTGGACCGGGTGATGAATCTGCGGGCCAACGTGCGCGCCGATACCGCGCAACGCATTGCCGAGGCCGCCGCCCGACTGGGCTTCTACGGGCGTAATGTGATCGAACAACGAGTGCTGCAGCAGCGCCCGACCGTGCGCTTGGGGTTTCTGCTGCAAAAGCGTGGCGTGGCGTTTTATCAAGGGCTGGCCAAGGCCTTGGCTGAGGCGGCGACGGCCAGCGTGCGGGCCCAGGTTCGGGTGCTGATCCACTACATCGACGACCTGGCCCCGGCCGCCACCGCAGAACGCATTCTCAAGTTGCAGGGCGAAGTCGATGCCCTGGGCGTGGTGGCCGCCGACCATCCGGCTGTGCGCGAGGCCATGGCGCAATTGCGAGCGGCCGGTATTCCTGTGGTCGCACTGGTATCCGAGCTGAGCGCCTCGGCCGGCGCCGGTTATGTCGGCGTCGACAACCGTGCCATGGGCCGCACCGCCGGCTGGTTCATCAAGCACCTGGCAGCGCAACCGGGGCCAGCGGCCGTGATGGTCGGCACCCAGCGCTTTCAGTGCCAGGAACTGTGTGAAATGAGTTTTCGCTCCTTCCTGTCGGAACAACCCCAGGACTGGGAATTGCTGGCTACGCGCCTGACTCTGGAGGACGAGGAATTCGCCTATGCCGGCACGCTCGACCTGCTCACCAGCCAACCCGACCTTGTCGGCCTGTATGTGGCAGGTGGCGGTATCGAGGGGGTCATCAACGCMTTGCGCGAACTGAAAGCCCAGCACATCGCGCTACCCGTCGTGGTGTGCCACGACCTGACCCCCATCACCCGGGCAGCCCTGCGTGACGGCATCGTTCAAGCCGTGCTGTCACACCCTGTCGAGGCGCTGGCGCAAATGGCGGTCAGGGCCATGGTGGATGCCGCGATAGATCCAGCGTCGGACAGCGCAGCGAAGTGCATGCTTTCGTTGCAGATTGATGTGGCTGAAAGTGTTTAGTGGTCGGCAGCAGGCCTAGAACATTCCGAGGTGCTTTGTCAGGAGAAAAACAAAAAATGAGCATGACAAAAAACAGCATTATTTCGGCAATAAAAATTATTGTCATATTCACCACCCTGATAAGCGGATCGTATGCAGTTGTCATCCCGGCATTTGCACCCACCTATAAGACCTACTACATTCTAGTCATCGGAATCGCCACCTCAGCATTGCTTGGAGGTTTTATCGGCTATAAAGCCCTGGCAGATGAAATACGCCTCATCAAAATCGGCTTTGGTCTTTGCTATGCCACAGTCACAGCTATTTTTGTATTAGCACTTTCACTATTTATAATTTTAAACACTCGTGGAGCATGACTTGCAGCCATGCGCTATTTATCAGGCGACCGTGTTTATTGAAGCAATAAGATGAGCGTGCATCATGAGCGATCCAGATGAAATCGTTCGTACATTTGCCTTACAGAGAATTGCGAGCCTCTTCAACATTTCCGTGGACCTTCTTAATGAAGAAGACGTATTTGGGGAAGACTTGAAAGCCACCCGTTCTTCCGGTCTATTCACTAGAAATGAATATGATGCAATTGAAGGCGACATTCTTGATGTATGCGACAGAGAGACGTACAAGATCATAAGCTCTGGCAACCTGACCATTTACACCGTCGGCGATTATTGTGACCACATGGTTCGTTGTTATAAACGCAAGCCAAAAGACGTTATTGCGACATTGAAAATAACCTCGCTCAGCTGACTACGTTGGGCGGCTGCCATGCCGCGGGGAGCACCCGCCTGCTTGCCTTCCGAGTTTTCGAGCTGATTCACGAACGGTCCGACGACGAGGCTGTAAACTGGCCGCGCAAAAAAAGGCGCTGCATCATTGAATACCCCGGCGCCCCTTCACCCCCACAAACAAGAGATCCCCATGGCAAACCACGACATCACGTTCCTCCCCGATCCCGACGCGGAATCCATCTCCTCCGACGTCGCCGGTTTCGGCGGCCTGCTGGTCTCCACTCAAATTCCTACCCGCGCCGACGGCAGCCTGGAGCTGGGCGACATCACCCTGCAAAGCGAGTGCACTCTGCAGGCGCTCAAGGTAGCGCTGGAGAACGCCGGCAGTTCCATGGACCGGGTGCTGCATCTGACCATCTACCTCACCGACATGGCCGACCGCGCCGCGTTCAACGAGGTCTACCAGCGCTTCTTCGCCAAGCCCTGGCCGGTTCGCGCCGCCGTTGGCGTGGCCGCGTTGGCGGTCGAAGGCATGCGTGTGGAAGTCACTGCGATGGCGGCCAAGGGCTAAATCCGCGAACGTGCCCGGTGGGAGTGGCCATCGCCGGGCACGTTGGCGAGTGGATATCTGCGCGAAGGTGATTATGCTTTAAGAAACCATGCAGCAATGCGAGGCCGTCTGCCTGTTCCTCTGCTTCGCGCAATTGGTAATCCGACGACATCAGCCCTAGGGCCTGGGTGCGGTAATAAAGTTGGTGAGGTACTCCGGCCTTCAACAAGAGCAAGACGGAGAAGACTCATGGCCACGATTGACACTACAGCCACGGGCAGCATGCCCAACCGAGGGATCACCAAGGAGGAACGCAAGGTCATTTTCGCCTCGTCCCTGGGCACGGTTTTCGAGTGGTACGACTTCTATCTTTACGGCTCCCTCGCGGCGATCATCGCCAAGCACTTCTTCGCGGGCGTCAATGAAACAACCTCCTTCATCTTTGCGCTGCTCGCGTTCGCCGCGGGTTTCGCCGTGCGGCCCTTCGGCGCCATCGTGTTCGGCCGACTGGGCGACATGATCGGGCGCAAGCACACATTCCTCATCACCATTGTGATCATGGGTGTCTCCACCGCTGTCGTGGGTTTTCTGCCCGGCTACGAGACCATCGGCGTGGCGGCACCGGTCATCCTGATCAGCCTGCGCCTGATGCAAGGCCTGGCCCTGGGTGGTGAGTACGGCGGCGCGGCGACTTACGTGGCCGAGCATGCGCCCAAAGGCAAGCGCGGCTACTTCACTTCGTGGATCCAGACCACCGCGACCCTCGGCCTGTTTCTGTCGTTGCTGGTGATCCTCGCCTGCCGCACCCTCCTCGGCACCGAAGCCTTCGAGGCCTGGGGCTGGCGGATTCCCTTCCTGGTGTCGATCCTGCTGCTGATCGTCTCGGTCTACATTCGCTTGCAACTCGCCGAGTCGCCGGTGTTCAAGAAGATGAAAGAAGAAGGCAAGTCTTCCAAGGCACCGCTGACCGAATCCTTCGCCCGCTGGGACAACCTCAAGATAGTGATCATGGCCTTGCTCGGCGGCACGGCTGGCCAGGCCGTCGTCTGGTACACCGGGCAGTTCTATGCGCTGTTCTTCCTGCTGCAGACGCTGAAGATTGACCCGCAAACCGCCAACTTTTTGATTGCCGGCTCGCTGCTGATCGGCACGCCGTTCTTCATCCTGTTCGGCAGCCTGTCCGACCGCATCGGCCGCAAGGGCATCATCATGGCCGGGTGCATCCTCGCCGCCGTGACCTACTTCCCGATCTTCCATGCGTTGACCGAGTTCGGTAACCCCGACGTGTTTGCCGCGCAGGCGAAGAATCCGGTCACGGTGGTCGCCGATCCCGGCCAGTGCTCGTTCCAGTTCGACCCGGTGGGCAAGGCCAAATTCACCAGTTCCTGTGACCTCGCCAAGACTGTGCTGGCGAAGAAGGCCATCCCCTACAAAAACGAGAAAGCCGCGCCTGGCGCCGTCGCGCAGGTGCGCATCGGTGACAAGGTCATCCCGAGTTTCGAAGGCACCGGCATGCCGGCCGCTGACTTCAAGACCCACAATGATGCCTTCGTCGCCACCCTCGGCACCGCCCTCAAGGACGCCGGCTACCCCGAGAAGGCCGACCCGGCCAAGACCAACTACCCGATGGTGTTGCTGCTCCTGACCATCCTGGTGATCTACGTGACCATGGTCTACGGCCCGATCGCTGCCTGGCTGGTGGAGCTCTTCCCGGCGCGCATCCGCTACACCTCGATGTCGCTGCCCTACCACATCGGCAATGGCTGGTTCGGCGGCTTCCTGCCCACGGTGGCGTTCGCCATGGTCGCGGCCACGGGTGATATCTACTACGGGCTGTGGTACCCGATCGTGATCGCGGTGATGACGGCCATCCTTGGTACTTTCTTCCTGCCGGAAACCAAGGATCGGGAGATTCATCACACATAAGCGTTCAGTATCGAGCAGCGATAGATTTGCACCCCACGCAATAAAAACGCCCCGTCAGTCTGTTCCTGACGGGGCGAATCACCACATACACCCACGGTGTTTAAGCTGCGTGTTTAAAGACACCCGGTGTTACTTCATCAAGGCTACAACGCCTTGCGTCGCTGCCTACGCCTGCGCCAGAATCCGCCGGCTTGTGCGCTTTGGGCTCGGGTTTTATCGTTTCCCGGTCACTGAAAAACAGTGATCGGGTTTGGTAGCCCGGTATTTCCAGGCGCATAGCGCCGCCTTTTGCAGAGGTTGTTTTTTCATCTCTGTTTTTATGGTGGCCATGCGTAGGGCTCCTTCGGGYGCGCCGGGTTCCTGGACCGGTCTACCAACCTGTGCATGGCCGCCACCCTTCGTTTGGTAGCAAAGGGTGATGGCTCCTCAAATAGTTTTCCCAGGAGTTTCATCCATGTTCAAACCTACACCCAATCCGCCGATCACAGACCCGACATCCTCCTACGAATCCCTCGATTCAAAAAAACTCCACGAAGCCGCCGAGCGCGCCCTCGACCACTACCTCAACCCCGCCGCCCAAATCATGGCCACGGCCAACGAACCCGAGCCTATGTACTTCGCCAACCCGAAGTACAACACCGAATCCCTGCTGGCCAACGCCAGCGAAACACTCGGCTCCGCCACCCTCATGCTCAACAATTTCGCAGCGTTGCTGGAGACCTCACATCGCAAGACCCTGCTGGGCATTGCGCAAGTGGTCATGCTCGGTGAACTGGCGGTGAACCAGGCACTGGATCACGTCGAACCAAAGGAGTAACTAACGCAACCAGTGGCGAGGGGATTTGCTCCTCGCCACACCAGATTGGGGAAACGAACGTCCCAAGCGGTGGAGCAAACCACCGCCAAACAGGCCAATGCCGCGATCTGTAGCAGCTGGCGAAGCCTGCGTTCGGCTGCGCAGCAGTCGTGAATCCGGCTGACGCGGCCTGCCTGACGTACCGAAATGTCTGGTTTGACGACTGCTTCGCAGCCGAACGCAGCCTTCGGCAGCTGCTACAAAGAACGCGTCGCGACCAAAATTGCCTAAGTGAACAGCATTGAATCATCAAGCCCCACTCACCGAAACGTGCGCACAGCAACTGTAGGCTAAGCTTTCAGCAGCTTATTGCTCACGATGCTCGCGTCTGCAGGTTTGGTTTTTTTCTGGAGAGCGTCTGCAACAGCTATTTCAGACAGGTCCAGATCATTCACGCAGGACTGACGCGATGACCGAGCCCCTTCTCAGTTTCGAAGCACTTAAACGCGCCGCTGCCGCCGGCGAGATCGATACCGTGCTGGTGTGCATGGTCGATATGCAGGGGCGACTGGTCGGCAAGCGCTTCCAGGTCGAGTTTTTCATCGACAGCGGCCACGAAGAAACCCACTGCTGCAATTACCTGCTGGCCGACGACATCGACATGGAGCCGGTGCCGGGTTACGCCGCTGCCAGTTGGAGCAAAGGCTATGGCGACTTTGTGCTCAAACCCGACATGTCTACGTTGCGGCGCGTGCCGTGGCTGGAATGCACGGCGCTGGTGCTCTGCGATGTGCTCGATCATCACCATAGAAAAGACCTGCCCCACAGCCCGCGAGCGATCCTGAAAAAACAGGTCGAGCGCCTGCGCGAGCGCGGCTATACCGGCATGTTCGCCTCTGAGCTGGAGTTCTATCTGTTCGATGAGAGCTATGAGGCGATCCACGAGCGCAATTACCACCAGCCGAAGACCGCCGGCCATTACATCGAGGACTACAACATCCTGCAGACCACCCGCGAGGAACCGGTGTTGCGGGCGATTCGCAAGCACCTGCAGGCATCCGGCATTCCCGTGGAAAACTCCAAGGGCGAATGGGGGCCGGGGCAGGAAGAAATCAACATCCGTTATGCCGATGCCATGACCATGGCCGACCACCACGTCATCATCAAGCACGCCTGCAAAGAGATCGCGCAACTACAAGGCAAGGCGATCACCTTCATGGCCAAGTGGCGCTATGACGCCGCCGGTTCCAGCAGCCACATCCATAATTCGTTGTGGGACAAGCATGCGAAAAAGCCGCTGTTCTTCGACCCCAAGGCCGAGTTCGGCATGTCGAAACTGATGCGCTCGTGGGTGGCCGGGCAGCTCAAATACGCTAACGACATCACCTGTTTTCTGGCGCCCTACATCAATTCGTACAAGCGCTTTCAGGCCGGCACCTTCGCGCCAACGCGGGCGGTCTGGAGCAGGGACAATCGCACCGCCGGCTTTCGTTTGTGCGCCGAGGGCAGCAAATCCATCCGCATCGAATGCCGCATCGGCGGGGCCGACCTCAACCCCTATCTAGCCTTCGCCGCGTTGATCGCCGCAGGCCTGGCCGGGATCGACGAAAAGCTCGAACTCGCGGCGCCGTTCGAGGGCGATGCCTATGTCGATGAGCATTTGCCTGAAGTGTCGAAAACCCTGCGCGAGGCCTGCGCCGCCCTCAAGGCGTCGAGCATGTTGCGCGAGGCGTTCGGTGATGAAGTGATCGACCACTACGTGCACACCGCCGACTGGGAACAGAAAGAGTACGACCGACGGATAACCGACTGGGAACTGCAGCGCGGCTTCGAGCGCTATTGAGCACGCCATGACTGAGACCGTTCAACTTATCTCCCCGGTCGATGGCCGGGTCTATGCCGAACGCCGCCATGCCGATGCGGTACAGATCGAGCAAGCCCTGACGGCGGCCGAAACCGCCCAGGCGCAATGGAAACGCCGACCTCTGAGCGAGCGTGCCGCGTTTTGCAGCGCTGCCGTGGACGCGATGCTGGCGATGAAGGATGAGATCGTGCCGGAATTGGCCTGGCAGATGGGCCGCCCGATACGCTTCGGCGCTGGCGAACTGCGCGGTTTCGAAGAACGTGCCCGACATATGATCGCCATTGCGCCTGAAGCGTTGGCAGCGATAGAGCCCACGCCTGTCGCGGGTTTTCGGCGCTATATCAAACGCGAGCCGCTGGGTACGGTGCTGGTCGTCGCGCCGTGGAATTATCCGTATTTGACGGCGGTGAATACGATCATCCCGGCGCTGATGGCGGGCAACAGCGTGATCCTCAAACACGCCACGCAAACGCTGCTGGTCGGGGAGCGTTTCGCCGAAGCCTTTCGCCGCGCCCAGCTGCCCGAAGGGCTGTTCCATAACCTGCTGCTCAGTCATGTCTATGCGGCGGCGATCATTACCTCTGGACGGGTGCAGCAGGTGAACTTCACCGGTTCTGTCAGCGGCGGCGAGGCCATGGAGCACGCGGCCGTCGGAGGTTTCCTCAGCGTGGGGCTGGAGCTTGGCGGCAAAGACCCGGCCTACGTCCGGGCAGACGCCAACCTTGAGCATGCGGTAGAAAACCTGGTGGACGGCAGCTTCTTCAACTCCGGGCAGAGCTGCTGCGCCGTCGAACGTATTTATGTCGATGAAAAAATCTACCCGGCCTTTGTCGAGCGCTTCGCTGCCCTGACCCGCCAATACGTGCTGGGCAACCCGCTGGACGAAGCCACCACCCTCGGGCCAATGGTCACACCGGGCGCCGCTGAGTTCGTTCGCAAGCAGATCGCCGATGCCCTGGCACAAGGGGCCAGGGCGCTGATCGATCCAAAGGACTTCGCTGCCGGCCCGCCGGGCAGCGCCTACCTCGCGCCGCAGGTGTTGGTGGACGTCACCCATCAAATGGCGGTGATGCGCGAGGAAAGCTTCGGCCCGGTGGTGGGCATCATGCCGGTGGCCAGCGACGACGAAGCCATCGCCTTGATGAACGACAGCGAGTTCGGGCTCAGCGCCTCGATCTGGACGCAAGACCTGGCCGCCGCCGAACGCATCGGCAACGAGATTGCCACCGGCACCGTGTTCATGAACCGCTGCGATTACCTGGACCCGGCCCTGGCCTGGACCGGGGTGAAGAACAGCGGGCGCGGCGTAACGCTGTCGCGCCTGGGCTATGAGCACCTGACCCGAGCCAAATCCTTCCACTTGCGCCACGAGATTTGAGCCATGAGCCTGACCGCGAACTGGAACTACCCCACGAGCATCCGCTTCGGTGTCGGCCGTATCGCCGAACTGGCGGAAGTATGCCGCAGCCAAGGTATCCAGCGACCGTTGCTGGTCACCGACAGCGGCCTGGCACGTGCCCCGATCACCACGGCGGCGCTGGAATCCTTGCGCGCCGCCGGCCTCGGTGTCGCGTTGTTCTGCGACCTCAAGCCCAACCCCGTTGAAGCCAACCTGGCCGGTGGGCTCGACGCCTGGCGTGCCGGCAACCATGACGGCGTGGTGGCGTTCGGCGGTGGCAGCGGCCTGGACATGGGCAAGCTCATCGCGTTCATGAGCGGCCAGACCCGACCGGTGTGGGATTTCGAAGACATCGGCGACTACTGGACACGCGCCGACGAAAGCCGCATCGCCCCGATCATCGCGGTGCCGACCACGGCGGGCACCGGTTCCGAGGTCGGTCGTGCGGCGGTGATCATTGACGAGCGCACGCACACCAAACGCATCATTTTCCATCCGAAGATGATGCCGCGGGTGGTCATCAGCGACCCCGCCCTTACCGTCGGCATGCCGGCCAAGGTCACCGCCGGCACCGGCATGGACGCGTTTTCCCATTGCCTGGAATCGTACTGCGCTCCCGGCTTTCATCCCATGGCCGAAGGCATTGCGGTGGAAGGCATGCGCCTGGTGGCCAATGCCCTGGTGCGGGCAGTGCACACGCCTTCCGACCTCGACGCGCGCGCACAAATGCTCGCGGCGGCGGCGATGGGCGCCACCGCGTTCCAGAAAGGTCTGGGAGGTATGCACGCGCTCTCGCATCCGGTGGGCGCCCTGTACGACACCCATCACGGCATGACCAATGCCACGTTCATGCCCTATGTGCTGAAGTTCAATCGCCCGGCCATTGAGGAGCGCATCACCCGTCTGGCGGCGTATCTGCGCCTGCCCTCCCCGGGCTTCGACAGTTTTATGGCCTTCGTCCTCAAACTGCGCAAGGACATCGGCGTGCCGCATACGCTGGTGGAGCTGGGGGTGGATGATCAGCAGGCCGACCTGATCGCGGATATGGCGATTGTCGACCCCTGCGCCGGTGGTAATCCGCTGCCATTGACACGAAATGGCGCGGCCGAAATTTTCGAAGCGGCTTATCACGGCCGTCTTTAGAGCTCAGCAATCTGCCTTTTTGGGTACACATCACACTTATGTGATTTTGATATCAGCGCCATCAAGCTTCTGGTATCCATTGGGCTGGCATACCGGAAAAATCTCGAACTCAGACCGTATCGCTGAATCCAATGTGTAGGCCAACGGAGGTAAGCGAAATGAACAATGATGACCGTGTCAACGACGTCGAATCAGAAACAACCTCGAACACCCCACCCACCGATCCGTCTGATGAACCCATCGATGTGGTCGACACAGAGCTTGAGGACAGCAACGTTGAAGATGCCACTGCGACTCGAACCCAGAAGCAGGAAGCTGAAGAGCGCAGCCGAAAAATAGCCGAGATCGAACGCAAGGTGGCGGATGGCAATTAGAAAAAAACACGCGCCTCATCAGGTTCAGGGCACAGGCGAATGACAGAGGGCAATGAGTTCTCCGATACTGTCGCGCAAATGCAGTGCAATGAGAACCGAAATGAAAACCCATTGTGAAATAAGTGATGTCCCTGAGCCGAAAACCCGGCGTAACAGCAACCTTCACCACGCTACCCGTCTGCAGCAGGCGGTAACAGCATGATCGAGGTCACCGAGGTTTCCATTGCCGAGCTGCGTGCCGCGCTCGAATCCGGCCGGACCACGGCGGTTGAGCTTGTGCAGGCCTATCTCGCCCGGATCGACGCCTACGATGGCGCTGACACGCCCACCGCCCTCAACGCGGTGGTGGTGCGCAACCCCGATGCGCTCAAAGACGCGCAGGCGTCCGATGCCCGTCGGGCCAAGGGCGAAACGCTAGGCCCGCTCGACGGTATCCCCTACACGGCCAAGGACAGTTATCTGGTGAAGGGGCTGACCGCCGCCTCTGGAAGTCCCGCCTTCGCCAACCTGATCGCTTATCGCGATGCGTTCACCATCGAACGGCTTCGCGCCGCCGGGGCGATCTGCCTGGGCAAGACCAATATGCCGCCAATGGCCAACGGCGGGATGCAGCGCGGGGTGTATGGCCGTGCCGAGAGTCCGTACAACGCCGACTACCTCACCGCCCCTTTCGCTTCGGGCTCTTCGAACGGCGCCGGTACCGCAACCGCCGCCAGTTTCTCGGCATTTGGCTTGGCGGAAGAAACCTGGTCGAGCGGACGTGGCCCTGCCTCGAACAATGGCCTGTGCGCCTATACGCCTTCGCGTGGGGTGATCTCGGTGCGCGGCAACTGGCCGTTGACGCCGACGATGGACGTGGTCGTGCCGTTCGCCCGGACGATGGCGGACCTGCTCGAGGTGCTCGATGTGGTGGTGGCCGATGATCCCGACACACGCGGTGATCTATGGCGGATGCAACCTTGGGTGCCAATTCCGAGTGTCGCTTCGGTGCGCCCCGCTTCCTACGGATCGCTGGCCGCGAAAAGCGATGCGCTGAAAGGAAAGCGCTTCGGCGTGCCTCGTATGTACATCAACGCCGATCCCGACGCGGGCACCAGCGATGCGCCTGGCATCGGTGGGCCGACGGGCCAGCGCATCAACACCCGCCCTTCCGTGATCGGGCTCTGGGAGCAGGCGCGCAAGGCACTCGAAGCGGCCGGTGCTGAAGTGCTCGAGGTCGATTTCCCGCTGGTTTCCAATTGCGAGGGTGATCGTCCTGGGGCGCCAACGGTGTTTAACCGGGGCCTGGTGTCCAAAGAGTTCCTGCACCATGAGTTGTGGGATCTGACGGCCTGGGCGTTCGATGATTTTCTGCGAGCCAACGGCGATCCAAAACTCAATCGCCTGGTCGACGTGAACGGGCCGCTGATTTTCCCCCACGACCCGGGGACGCTGCCCAACCGCGAGGGCGATCTTGCCGCGGGCATGGACGAGTATGTACGGATGGCCGAACGCGGTATTACGCCGTGGGATCAGATCGACACGCTGCCGGATGGATTGCGCGGGCTGGAACAGACCCGTCGAATCGATCTGGAGGAATGGATGGATCGGCTGGGGCTCGACGCGGTGATCTTTCCGACGGTAGCCGACGTTGGGCCGGCGAATGCCGATGTCGATCCGAAGTCTGCGGACATCGCGTGGAGTAACGGGGTATGGGTTGCCAACGGCAATCTCGCCATCCGCCACCTGGGCGTTCCCACGGTTACGGTGCCGATGGGCGTCATGCCGGACATCGGCATGCCCGTCGGGCTGACATTTGCCGGTCGCGCCTATGACGACTCGACGCTGCTTCGCCTGGCTTCGGCGTTCGAGTCGACGGGGACGAAACGCTTGATCCCACCGCGCACCCCGCCCTTGTCGGGTAGCCAAAAATAGAAAGGTCGCAGGTTCCTGCAGAGGTTGAGTACACCCGTACCCATGCCCTGTAGGAGCCTGCGATCTTTGGGCCATTCATGCGAATTCCGGCAACAGTGTTTGTCCAGTCGGCTGCTATTTGAAAGAAGTTCAAACACCTAACATCGTCTCTACCCAGTGAGCCAATAGCGTCAGTATCCATTAGCTCACGAGGTAGCCACTCGAAAAACCGAGATGAGTTTTACGATCATCTCGGCCCCAGAGTAAACCTTGGACGATACGGTGAAGATAATGAAAACTTTAAAAATTGCGGTTCTTCTGGCACTTGCCGGTATAGGCGCACACGCCTTTGCAGACGATGGCCATTCAACTAACGCGACCAGCAAAACACCTGTTGAAATCTACACGTACGAAACGAAGCTCGACATTAAGAAAGTCATTTACCTCTCAGAGATTCCGGACGAGTGCAAACCGGTTCCGGTGCAAATGACCTATGAAGACTCTCACAATCAACGGCATATCATGCAATATCAAGTGATGGGCACTGGATGTTCAAACGGTTGAGTACCGTGCGGACGATGGAGGGTCGACACTCCTTGCCTGCGGTGCAACTCACTCAAAAACTGATGTTTTGCCTGAGCCTACGATTTTTTCATCGGATGCCAACATGCCCGGGATGTGATGTTTAAGAAACTCCACCCAAGTCTTTGTCTTCGCATCCACGAATTTTCGTGATGGGTATATTGCAAATAGATTCAACTCTTCAAGCCGATACTCCGGCAACACGCGCACTAACGTGCCGGCCCTGAGGCCATTGACCGCAGAAGCAATCGGCTGAATACCGATGCCCATCCCGTTTGTTATCGCGACAGTCATTCCATCAGCCGTATTGATATGAAAAGGAGACAATGGGACGTTGATTGACTCCACGCCTTCAGGCCCCTCAAATGCCCAGTGTTCAACCGGCATTACCGTATTAACAATCCTCAAACAATCATGTGTACCAAGAGAACCCGGAGAGTCCGGGATTCCGCGTTTCTTCAGATAAGCAGGCGAAGCGCAGAGAATGCTGTAAGTGATGCCAAGCCGCTGAGCGACAAACCCTGAATCGGGCAGATCCCGCGCTAAAACAATCGACATGTCATACCCTTCCTCAAGCAAGTCAGGTAGCCGATTGGTCAGCGTCAAATCAAACATGACCGAGGGATGAGTCTCTCTGTATTTGGCAATGGTATCGATCACATAGTGATTACCGATGGCTGACATGGCATGAATTTTCAGCCTGCCCACGGGCCGGGTGTGAGCGCTCCCGGCTTCCTCATCGGCTTCACGTACCTCGTCAAGAATCCTCTCGCATCGTTGCAAATAGCGCGCACCGGCTTCGGTCAGCGCCAGGCGTCGGGTGGTGCGGTTAATCAGACGGGTTTGAAGCCTGGTCTCGAGGCTGGAAACGGCTTTGGAGACGTTGGTTGTCGTGGTGTCCAATAGCTCGGCTGCCGCGGTAAAACTGCCGCTCTGGGCAACAGCCATGAAAAACCGCATGGTTTGGAAAACGTCCATCGTTTTCACCTCAAGGCCGTGGATAACAGGGGCGGCCTTACAGCAGGCCGCCCTCCTCGTCACGTGTCACTTTTTCCGTGGAATAAATCCAGGCACACCGGTTTCCACGACCGAGTTGAATCGTACCCTGGTCGTAATATCTTCCTTGATCTCAAGCATCGCCCTATGCGGCAGGGTGGAAATATCCAGGTTTTCCTTGATATGACTTGGTGTAGCGGACGTGGTCAAAAAAGCAACGCCCCGTTGTACAGACCAGGCCAATGCCACTTGAGCCGGAGTCTTCTGCAAGCGCTTGGCGATCCCTGTAATCACCGAATCTTCCAACACTTTCGGCTCCATGCCATGGCCCAGTGGCGCGAACGCCAGGAGGACGATTCCATGCTGTTTGCAGAACTCAAGCAGTTCCCATTCCGGCAGATAAGGGTGGGATTCAACCTGCACCACGGCAGGTTTGATCCGGGCCACTGCCACAATCTCTTTTAACGCTTCCAACGTGATATCAGACAAGCCGATGGACTTGCAGCGGCCTTCATCCACCAGGCGTTCGAGTGCTCTCCAGGTCTCGATCAGTGTCACGCCGGAGTCGTAGATGACGCGACCCTGTTCGTCTCTCGGGTCCTGATTCTCACCGGGTTGAAAGGCAAACGGCGTATGGATCAGGTAGCAGTCGATAGAGTCCACTTGGAGGCGGCGGCAGCTGGCCTCGAAGGCAGGTTTGACTCGCTCGGGACGATGGTTGGTGTTCCACAGTTTAGTGGTAATGAACACGTCCTCCCGGCGGATCTTGCCCGCCTCCAGCATCTCTTTTATCGCAGCGCCGACACTCTCCTCATTGCGATAGCGCTCTGCACAATCGAAATGGCGAAAGCCCGCTTCCAAGGCGTCCTTGACCGCTTGTGTGGTGACGCTGAGATCACTGAACAGCGTGCCAAACCCAACGGCCGGCATTTCACCTGAGCCGTGGTTCAGCGCAAACCGGGTATCGCGAAGTGCATCGTGAAAAGCTTCGTAAGACATCTCTTGACTCCAATGTTCGGGGCCGTAGCCGTTATTGATACGAAGGGTTATGTGCTTCGCGACTGGCAATCCGTTGCTCAAACGCGCCGACGGAATTACCGCCGAGGGCTACATACAGCTGCACCGTGTCGAGATACTGCGCGGTCTTCACCCGGATTTTCCCCAGCAACGCTTGCTCGTAGGCTCGTTCCGCTTCCAGTACCTGGAGAATGCTGTTCTCGCCTTGCGCATAGGCTTGCTGGTTCAACCGAAAACTGGTTTCTGCAGCGCGTAACGCGTCTTCCTGCGCCAGGTTTTGCTCGGCGTCATGGTTGATCGCCTGCAACGAGTCCGCGACCTGACCGAACGACTGAATGACCGTCTGCTGATAACCGGCGAGCGTCGCCTTGTAACCGTCGACGGCAGCCTGACGTTCAGCCTTGAGCGTTCCGCCGTCAAAGATCGGCCCCGCCAACCCTGCAGCCAAACCCCAGAGCGCGGCACCACCATTGCCGGAAGCGGCCTGTACCAGCGAGGCGGACAGCGTTACATGGGGATAGAGGTTCGCAGTCGCGACACCGACTGCCGCGCTGGCCATGTGCAGTTCCGCCTCTACTTGCAGGACGTCCGGTCGGCCGTGGGCCATTTCCGAGGGCACACTCACTGGCACGTTGGCCGGCAATACGAACTCGGCAAAATCGAAGTCCGGCGCGATCCAGTCGCCAGGGCCTTTGCCGGTGAGAATCGACAGCGCATGGCGCGCGGCATCACGCTGCTGGGCGAGGGGCGGCAACAGTGTGCGGTCCTGGGCGAGCCGGGTCTCGGCCAGCGAAACGTCGATCTGCGTGGTGACGCCGCTGGCGTGTGCCCTGCGCACCAGGTCGAGGTTCTTGGCGTCATTGGCGAGCAGCTTTTCAACGGCTGCCATCTGCGCATTGGCAGACGCCACCAACAATGCCTGGCTGGCGACATTCCCCGTCAGGGTCAGGTACGCCGCTTCGTATCGATGCTTCTGAAGATCGGCAAACGCTTGCTGCTGCTCGACCCGCCGCTTGTTACCGCCGAACGCATCAAGGTCGAAACCGACCCGCGGCCCGATCGCGTAGAAATTGGAGATCGAAGGTTCTTTCGCGTTGTGTACCCGCTGACGACCCGCCTGGGCGCCAAAGTCGACCTGCGGATAAAGCGCACCCTCCGCCGCCGCGACGGACGACGCCGCTTGCCGGATCGTTGCATCCGCCGCCACGAGCTCAAGATTGCCCTCGATGGCGCGACGCACAACCTGGTCGAGCTTCTGCGAATGGAAGGCCGTCCACCAGTCACCGCTGACCTTTTGGCCAAGGTTGATGTGTTGCCCGCCAGGCTGGTTGCCGCCCTGGCCGAGACGCTGCTCGGCCTGTCGGTCGTAGTGCTGCGACAGGCTCGGCGGCTGCATTTGATAGTCGGGGCCGACGGTGCAAGCCGTCAGGAACGCAAGAACCGACACCGCACCGAACGTGGTTTTTAACGTCTGTCTGTTGATGAAGCGCGCATTGGATTTCATTGGGCAAACTCCACGAAAACTAGTTGGTCGGAACGGGCTTGCGAAGAAAGACAACCAGTGGACTGACCACCAGCATCGCCACCATCAACAGCTTGAATTGGTCGATCACCGCGATAAAAGCCGCCTGGCCGGTGATCATTTCGTTGAGCCCCGCCAGTGCTTGCAGGGACATCCCCGCGGTATGCGCAGCGGCGCGATAAGGCGTCAGATGGCTGACCAGTGCCAGGTGCATCGCTTGCGTATTGTTGAAGAAAAAAATCTGCACGATCGCAACGCCGAGGGTGCTCCCGTAAACACGCGACAGATTGAAAAAGCCGGTGCCTTCCGGGCGTAACTTGGGATCGAGCGTGCTGAACGCGATCTTGGTGAGCGACGGCATCAAGATGCCGATGCCAATCCCCTGGATTGCCCCGGCGATCGCCACCGGAGACCAGTCCATCAAAGGCGAATAACCGAGCATCAGCCAGTTGGCGTAAATCACCACGGCCACGCCAATCGCCACGAACCACCGACGGTCGAAACGCTCGGGAACACGACCCATCAGCAGGAACGCCCCTACCAGCCCCACACCGCGCGGTATCGTCAGCGAACCTGTCGTATCAGGCGGATAGCCGAGGATCTCGTCCAGCATCGGCGACGTCAGTGCCATGGTCGACAACAGCACGAAACCCACGGCGAAAAAGATAATCGTCGACAGTACGAAGTTGCGGTCCTTGAACAGACGCTTGTTGAGGAAATGCACCTTCTTGCTCAACAGATGCACGGCGAACAGGTACAGCCCCAACGCGCAGCCCACCGCTTCCAGCCAGATTTCGGTCGAGGCAAACCAGTCCAGGCGTTCGCCGCGGTCGAGCAACATTTGCAGGCTGATCAACGCCAGCGTGAAGCTGCCGAAGCCGAAGAAATCGAACGACGGACGTTGCTCGGCCTTCTTCTCGGCAAGCAAAAGCGCCATCACCAGGAAGATGAATGCCGACAACGGAAGGCTGATGTAGAAGATCGGCCGCCAGCCGAAATGCTCGCTGACCCAACCACCGATGCTCGGGCCGCTGACGATGCCCAAGAGCACGATTGCCGTCCATGTCGCGCCAAATTTCGCACGCTTCTCCAGTGGCAACGTCTCCATTGAAATCGCCATCGACAGCGGCGCCAGCACGCCACTCGCCAGGCCTTGGATAATTCGCGCACCGACGAACTCCAGCGGAGTCGTCGCAACTGTGGCGAGCAGCAAGCCAAGAACGAAGAAGGCCAGCGCGGCCTGATAAACCCGCTTCAAGCCATAACGCCCGGCCAGCCACTGCGCAACCGGCATGGTGATGGCGCTCGCCGCGAGGTATGAGGTGAATACCCAGCCTGCCTGGTCGTCAGTCATCGACAGGCCGCCTTGGATAAACCTGAGTACTGCATTGGGCAACGGCAGGTTCGCCGACTGCATATAGGTCGCGAGCAGCGCGGCGAACCTCAATGTTCCCGCACCTTGAGGCCCGATAGAATTGGCGTTCATCAGAAGTTACCTGCGGTTAACAGCGCCTTGAGCGGATGCCACCATGGCGTGTGATACCCGGTATCGACCTTGACCGTGGCGCTGGTGCCCGAAAAAAGCGGAAACGCAGGGTCGGCCTCGTCGAGTTCAAGGCGCACCGGTACCCGCTGGACAACCTTGACCCAGTTGCCGGTGGCATTTTCAGGCGGCAGCAAGGCGAAGTCCGATCCGGCACCGGGGCTCATGCTGGTCACGTGGGCTTTGAAAACGTGATCGGGATAGGTATCGATGCTGATGGTTGCTTCCTGGCCTGGACGCATGTGGGTCACCTGCGTCTCGCGGAAGTTGGCCTCGACCCAAATCTGCCGATCGGACAGCAGCGCAAAGGCCGGCGCACCGTTGCTGACGTAGTTGCCAACCTGCAGATCGTCGACCTTGGCCACGATGCCATCGTCCGGCGCATATACCGTCGTGTACGAGAGGTAGAGTTGCGCCTCGTCCAGCTGCGCCCTCGCTTCACGAACCGTCGGGTGGTTATCGGCTTCGATGTCTGGATTACCGTTCAACGCGACAACCGTGCTGGCGATCTGTTGTTCGATCGACGCGATGCGTTGCCGGGCAACTTTGAGGTCGGTGTCGGCGCGCTCGTAAATCGCCCGCGAGACGAACTCGGTAGCGACCAGCGCTTTCTTGCGGGCAAACTCGCGCTGATCGAAATCGGCCGACTCTTTGGCCGATTGCAGTTCAGCCTGCTGCTGGCGGTAACCGGCCTTGAGCCCATCGATGCGCAGCCGCGCCACGCTCAGCTGTGCTTGCGCACGGTCAACCGCGATCTGGAACGGTTTCGGGTCGATCCGAAACAGCATCTGGCCTTTGTGAACCGGTTGGTTGTCCTCGACGGCGATTTCGACGACTTGTCCGGAAATACGCGCGTTGATCGACGCCTTCGCCACTCGAGCGTAGGCGTTATCGGTCGAAATGAACGCCTCGCCTGCTTGATAGCGGGCATAGCCCAGCGCTGCGAAGAGCACCGGCAAACCGACAATCAACAAGGGCCGAAATTTCTGCTTGAACGGTTTTTTGATGGGCGCGTCAGGCCTTGCGTGCTCGAAGGTCTGCGTAGCCGGGATGTCGAACTGTTTAGTCATGATCGAATACACCTTTAACCGGGAAATCGGGCCAGCACCTGCGAGAATCGCCTGCGGCCCTGATGGCAAAAATTGCTGTGAGAAAGCAAACCCGTGCACGGTCAGGGAGGATCGCTCCACCGCACCGGTTTCGTCGCCGCAACACCCAGTTCGAGCTCAGCTACAACAAACCTGACGTTCAGGAACTTCTGGTTCCTTAATTTTGTGCGATGGTGTAAGAATATAGAGCAGTCCATCCCCACACAAGGATTTTGTACGACATGGCACAAAAAAAGATTACAGAGGGCAAAGGCCGAGGCCGCCCCCGCGCATATGACCCGCAGACAGCGCTGCAACAGGCACTTGGGGTTTTCTGGAGCACTGGATATTCCGGCGCTTCCCTGGACAGCATCGCCACCGCCGCCGGCATGAATCGCCCAAGCCTCTATGCGGCATTCGGTGACAAGCACGCGCTCTACATCAAGGCGCTTGAGCAGTATTGGGAGTCTGCCTCCGCTGCCATGCAGGAGGCGCTTATGGACAAAGACCTGACTTTGGAGCAGGCGCTAATGGGCTTCTATGAGGGACAGTTGTCGATCTACTTCTCGGGCGAGGGGCAACCGCGTGGCTGCTTTGCGATCGGCACGGCGACGACCGAAGCCGTCGAGGATTCTGCAATACGAGAGGTTCTTGCGGACCGGCTCAGCCGGCTCGATGCCGATCTCGAAACACGTCTGCGCGCGGCAGTCAGCGCCGGTGAGTTGAAAGACGATGTCGACCCAGCCGCCCTCGCCGTACTCGCCTCATCCCTGTTGCATAGCATTTCGATACGGGCGCGGGCGGGCAAATCCCGCGCGGAATTGACGGAGCTTGCCCGCAATGCGGTCAACGTGATTTGCGGTGTGTGAGGTGTAGGGTGAGTGAAGGACTCGAAGACATTCTCACCGAACGGCTTGCGGTGATTTTTTGTGGCATTAATCCGGGCGTGACTGCCGCCGCCCTGAGCCATCATTTTGCGGGTCGAGGCAATCGCTTCTGGCGCACACTCCATCTCGCCGGTTTTACGCCTACAGAGGTGCCCCCGGAAAACGACCGGACGATTTTGCAGTATCAATGTGGATTAACCGCAGTGGTTGAACGGCCTACGGCGCGAGCGGATCAGCTGTCCGTGAATGAATTCACCGCTGCCGCTGCGGATTTTGAACAAAAGATCGCACACTATGCGCCACGCTTTGTGGCGTTTCTCGGCAAAGCTGCGTACAGCGCGTTGTCCGGTCAACGGGACATCGCGTGGGGGCTTCAGTCAAAAACTTTTGGTGATGCCTCGGTCTGGGTCCTGCCCAATCCCAGCGGGCGAAATCGCGCGTTCACGCAAGATCAATTGGTGGATGCGTATCGCCAACTCCATTTAGCGGCCCAGCAACCGGGCCAGGTCGCACAAAACACTGTTCGATAACCGTCGCCCCCCACTGCTGGCCCTCTTGCTCCTGTTCCAACTTGAAGCCAAAGTCTTCATACAGTTTACGAGCCACATCCAGGCCTTTGAACGTCCACAACCGCGTCGCGCAAAAGCCCTGTTCGTCACAGAATTTCATGGCTTCAGCCAACAAGCGTTTGCCTGCGCCTTTGCCTCGCGCCGAGTCATCCAGAATGAAACAGCGCAGAATCGCTTCGCCGCCCTCGCCTTCACCGTCTATGGCGATGGAACCGACAATTCGCTGGCCATCCAACGCCACCCAAACTTCGTTGCGTGGATTGTGCAAACGCCCCATCAACTCCGCCATGTCCGATGCAACCAGGCTTTCGAACGGCTGGCCGAAATTCGAATGCCGTGCGTAGTAGTCGGCATGCATTTGCACCATGCGGCCGATGATTCCGGGCCGGTAGCCCCGAGCGATCTCCAGCTGCGCGGGTGGCTGCGGCGCTGTACCGAGTCGATGAGCTTGCAGTGCGCCGGCATAGTTGGCGATGCCCTCACTCACCGCTTGTTGTTGCTCATTCGTCAGATAAACCAAGGCAGCGTCCACCTGTTGCCTGGCGAACGAATCAATGGCTCGCAGGGTTTTCTTGCCCTGTGCCGTGAGTCGCAGTTTCTTGGAGCGCGCATCCTCCTCGTGTGGAATTTCTTCGATCTCGCCGGCCTCAATGAGCTTGCGCACCATCCGGCTCACAGTGGATTTTTCCAGGCCGAGCAGCTCCACAAGTTCCCCTGCTGTCAGCGCCCCCCGATCTCCAATCTCCACGATCGTGTGAACAAACGAAGGCGAATAGTCCGTCGCCGCCAGCGTGGTTTGCATGAACCCCAATTCGCGCACCATGAGGCGCGATGCTGAACGGACTTGGTTGATCAGGTCTGACTGGGTACGGGTCACGGCAAGCACCTCGAACAGAATGTGCATTTAGTTGTATAGCACAACCAAATACCCGTCAAATCAAGGGTGCTCCGTCAAGGCAAGAAACCAGGCAACTGCCCTACCCGTTCGGCCAGATACTGCATCAATAAACGCGTGCGCAGCGGGCGGTAGCGGCGTTCGGGATAGATCAGAAAAGCGTCGTTCGGTGGGCCGCTCCAGTCGGGCAGCACCCGGACCAACTGCCCGTTTTCAAGCAGGTCGCTGACCAGCCAGGCCGGCGTGATACACAGCCCCGCACCCTGCAGAAGACCGTCGCGAATGGCCAATGAGCTGTTGGTTCGATAGCGCCCCTGAGTCGTGACACTGATTTGCTCACCATGGGGGCCGTTGAGCTCCAGACGGTCGCCCGCGGTCAACCACGCAAAACGCAGGAAGTTGTGCTCGCTCAAGTCCGCCGGGCTGTTCAATGGGGAATGGTTGCGCAGGTATTCCGGTGCGGCCACCAGATAGCGCGGTGAAGTCGCTATGCGTCGGGCAACGGCGTTCGGCGGCAGGCTGCCCCCCAGGCGCAGGGCCAGGTCGACGTTTTCCTCAGTGAGATCGACGAAACGATCATTGAGGATCAGCTCCACTTCAATAGCCGGGTACTGCTCCATGAACGACAACAGCAACACATTCAACCGCAACACACCGAGGCTGACCGGAGCGTTGACGCGCAGAAAACCTTCGGGGCGTTCGGTCAGACCACGCACATCCGCAACGGCCTCGCCGTACTCTTCCAGCACGCCTTTGGCACGCTCGTAGAAACGCTTTCCCTGTTCGGTAGGCGTCAACCCGGTGGTGCCACGAATCAACAAACGGGCTCCCAATTGCTTTTCCAGGGCCGCGACCAGTTTGCTGACGGTGGGCTGAGTGCTGCCTAACTCACGCGCGGCAGATGACAGGCTTCCGAGCTCAATGGCGCGGACAAAACAATGCATCGCTCTAAGACTGTCCATGGGCATTCGATTCTGGAATGGGCTGTATGCAGTTTCCCCTTCTACCACACGCATTTTGAATAGACCAATCTGGCCTTCTTGATCCATTCCCCCCCCCAAGGAGATACCTGGATGAAAGCCTTTCACTCGAGAATAACGTTGCCTCTCGCCTTGACCGTCCTGCTTGCCGCAAGCCCTGTCATGGCGGCGGAAAACTGGGTCACCACCTGGATGGCCAGCCCTCAACCCACCTGGGGCAACGAACTGCCACTGCCCACGCGAATTCCGGAAGCGCTGACCGATAGCACCCTTCACCAGAGGGTGCGCATCAGCAGCGGCGGAAGCCGGGTACGGGTGGTGGTTTCCAACGAATATGGCAAGCGACCGCTGGTCATCGGTGCCGCGCGTATCGCCTTCGCTGAGGGCGTCGATCAGATTCGCGCAGGCTCCGGGCACACGCTGAAGTTCAGTGATCAGGAACAGGTCACCCTCGCCGCGGGTGAAACGCGGATCAGTGATCCGATAGAACTGGCAGTGCCGGCGCTCAGTGAGCTGGCGATCTCTCTTTATCTGCCGCAGCACACGCCGTTGACGACCTTCCACTGGGATGGCAAACAAACCGCATTTATCACCCCTGGCAAACATGTCGACGCTCAGCGACTGGAAGGCAGCGAGCAGGTGGAGGCGCGGCTGTTTCTCAGCGACATCCTGGTGGATGCACCGCTCGACACCCGTGCCCTTGTGGTGCTCGGCGACTCGATTACCGATGGCAATGGCTCGACCCTGGACAGCAATCGACGCTGGCCGGACTTCCTCGCTCAACGCTTGGCCGCGCAGAGGCTCGCGGTGCTCAACGCTGGGATATCCGGGGCTCGCCTGCTCGAAGATGGCATGGGTGTCAGTGCACTGGCGCGTTTCAAGCGCGATGTGCTGGGCAAGCCCGGAGTAAAAACGGTGATTGTGATGCTCGGCATCAATGACATCAGTTGGCCGGGCTCCTCCTTCGCTCCGAACGAACGCCTGCCAGCCAAGGAACAGTTGATTGCGGGCTATCGGCAACTGATCGATCAAGCGCGCCTGAGCAACATTCGCATCATTGGAACAACCCTGATGCCGGTCGAAGGCGCCCTGGATGGAACGATCGTGAAGAACTATCACAGCGCCGAGAAAGAACAACTGCGCCAGGCAGTTAATGACTGGATACGTACTAGTCACGCATTCGATGCCGTGATCGACTTCGATCTAATGACCCGCGACCCTGAACACCCAAGTCGCTTACTGCCGACTATCGACTCCGGCGACCACTTGCATCCCGGCGATACCGGCAACAAGGCGATGGCCGAGAATATCGACCTGAAAACGCTGATCTAGTCGTTTGAAACAAAACGCGAAAAACCATATGGATCTTGAATTGCCCAAGTTCGAGAATGACATGAACTGTTGGCACCGATGGAGATCAGCAGATAATGTAGTCGAAATTCATCCTAGGGGGTTTTGTGGAAAACCGCTCCGAAGACAATACCCGCCACTCCCCTTTGCAGCCGAGAAGACTGCCGGCAACAGCGATCTCCGTCGTGTTCATGGCTTTAGTCACCCTCTCGATACTGAGTATTTACTGGCTTCAAGCCGCCCAAAGTAAAGCCTATGAACTCTCACAAGCAAAACTGGTATCAGGCAATTTGACGTGGTCGATGGCCCAACAAGCGACTGACACGTTTGATGAAGCCAACCTGATCCTGGATGAACTGATCGACAGAATAAAAGACAACCCAAGTGCCCAACAGCTCGATAAAACGCAAAAACTGCTTAAGCGCAGAGTCTTTACCACCGAACAGTTGCACGGCCTTTTTTACTATGATGAAAACGGCAACTGGATCCTGACTTCGTTCGATTCGAAACCTGAAGCGCCCAACAATGCCGATCGTGATTACTTCATCTTTCACAAAAACAACGTAACCTTGTCGCCTCGCATCGGCCGGGCCATCCGCAGCCGCACGACCGGCGAATGGATTATTCCTCTTTCCCGACGAATCAACGATAGCGAGGGCCATTTTAAGGGTGTCGTGCTGGCCACGATCAAAATGGCCTACTTTGACAAGTTCTTCTCAACGTTCTCCATTGACCGCAAAGGCGCCATTTTCCTGGCCCTTCCCGACGGAACGATAATCGCCAGGCGGCCATTTGCTGAAGAGTTCATCGGTGCGTCGCTAGCCAAAGGGGAAATATTTTCCATCTATTTACCCAAGTCTCCGGCTGATACCGTCATGATCAAATCGATTATCGACGGCGTTGATCGACTCTTCGGCTACAGGTTGCTTCAAAAATATCCGCTGGTCGTCGCTGCCGCCAATTCACGGGAAGCCATTTTTGCCGAGTGGAAAACCGGAACAATCAAGATGGCATTGATGATTGGCGCAGTGCTGCTGGTCAACCTTCTTGTCGGCCTCTTGCTCATCAAGAAAATACGTTACGGCGTCTCGGTAGAGAATCATTTGAAGCAGACCCGGGCAGCCCTGGAAAAACTGGTATTGCAAGATGCCCTCACCGGACTTGCAAACCGACGCCACCTCGAAAACAGCTTGCAGCAGGAATGGCTTCGCGCGGTAAGACATCACTCTCCGATCAGTTTGATAATGCTCGACATTGATTATTTCAAAAGCTTCAACGATCAATACGGGCACATTGCCGGCGACCATTGCATCGCTTCCGTAGCGCAGGCAATCGCACAATGCATTCACAGGCCATCGGATTTAGCCGCGCGGTACGGTGGCGAAGAGTTTGCGGTATTACTACCCGATACAGATGCCGAAGGTGCCTACTCCATTGCCGAAGACATCAGGCTCGCGGTGCTGAACCTTGCTATTGCACACGATGGCAACCCGGCCAAGAGTGTGACCGTCAGTTTAGGGGTTTATACCTGCGTGCCGGAGGCTGCCGAATATAAGCAGCTGCTGACACAGGCGGACTCGGCACTGTACCGGGCGAAACGCTCAGGCCGGAATCAGACTGCCTGCTTGTCTTTGATCGAGGCCGGATAAGGCTGTAGGAGCGAGCACCGCTCGCTCCAGGGTTTTCGTCGCTCAGCAAGACCGTTCCCGACACTCATCCCAGACCTCACGCATCAATTCCTTAAGCATCAACGCCTCGGCCCAGCGGTCGGTGATGTCGCGTCCGTCGGCCCCGGTGATGGCATAGGGTGGCGGGCCGAGTTCACAGGTGAAGGACAGGCTGCTGGGCGTGTCCGGTCGGGCCAGCCAGTTCTCGATCCCATAGCGCCACCAGCCCAGGAAACGCTCCAGCCAAGGTCGATGCTGGGCGAAACTCAAAGGCACCTGGACCTGTTCGCTGTTGGCGACACGGCCGTGAAACCCCCAACTATTGCGCAGAATGGTCTGGATCTGTTCGTCGTCTTCGGCCGCGGCCGGCTCCGGCAGTTCGCGGCCCACGACATAGTGGGACAAGTCGGCCAACAGTTTGAGATCGGGCATTTGCGCGAGAATGTCGAGGGTGAACAACAGGTCACTGGTGAGGCGATAACGGTGGGTTTCCAGCAGGATCGGAAAGTCCACCTGCTCGGCCAGTCGCTGCCACCCCTCGATCAACTGGATGGCTTGCGCCAGCGTGCGTGGCCGGACGTCGGCTTGCAGCGTGAGATGGTGGCAGCCGTAGCGGGACGCGACGTCGATCGCTGCCGCCAGATCATCCATGGTGCGGGGGAACACCTGACCTTCGATTTGCAGGCCCTGCGCCTTGGCGGCGGCATGCAAGCGTGCGGCATGGTTCGCCACCCAGAAATGGTCAGTGATTCCGTCGAAACCGGCGGCAGCGATTTTCTCCAGTTGCGCTTCCAACGCAAGTTCGCATTGGCCATGGTGATCTTGCATGGCCCAAAGGGACTGGAAGACCAGGAATTCACGCATGTCAGTTCCTCAGCAGTTGTTTGAGCGATACTTCGGCGTCGGCCAGAGCCTCTACCGAGAGGGGGTTATGCGAAGCGATCAGTCGTTCGCACAACTTGATGTCCYTGGCGACGCTATTGCCCCGGCCCCAGCCGCAAGCACCTTGCAAACGCTGCTCAGCATCGAGGTAGAACAGCAGGAAACCGCCGCCCGGGGTTGTCCGGCTCGCCGTGGGTTCTGTGTTTGCGATCTCACCCACGGTCTGCAATCCCCAGTCGTACTGGTCGGACCAGAAACCGGGAATGACCTCGTAAGGAAACTCGCCGCCCAACAGATTCCGGGCGGCATGGCGGCCCTGGGTTTCGGCRTTGCGCCAGGTTTCCTGACGCTGGAAACCGCCTTGCGGGTGCAGCCGAAATTCACAGACATCCCCCGCCGCAAAGATGTCCGGCGCGCTGGTGCGCAATTGGGCATCGACGCGAATGCCTTGGCCGACCTCAAGCCCGGCAGCCATGGCCAACTCGGTGTTGGGTTGCATGCCGATGCCTACCACCACCAGATCACAGGGCAGCAGTTGGCCGTCGACCAGTTGCACGGATTCAACATGAGTAGTGCCCTGCACTGCTTCAATGGCCACGTTCAGTCGGACATCCACGCCCTGGCTGCGATGCAATTCCAACAGAACGCTGGACAACCGTCCCGGCAACACCCGTCCCGCCAGGCGCGGCCCGGCTTCGAGCAAGGTCACCGCGCAACCCAAGGCTCGGGCGGTGGCTGCGACTTCGAGGCCGATGAAGCCACCGCCGATGATCACCAGTCGGGTGTCGGGCCGCAACGAAGCGCGCAGTGCCAGTGCCTCGTCATGGCTACGCAGATAAAGCACATTGCGCAGATGCTCGGGCACACAGGCAAGCTTGCGCGAGCCCCCTCCCGTCGCCAGCAACAGCCGGGCGTAATGCAGCCAGCTGCCGTCGGCCAATTGCAGACGATGCCGTTGCGGGTCCAGGCCTTTTACCGGGTTACCGGCCAGGTGTTCGATGCCCAGTTCAGCGAGCCGAGCGCTATTGCACAGGCTGTAGCCCGCCAGATCGACCGTGCCCTGCAGCAACCCTTTGGACAGCGGCGGACGTTCATAAGGCGGGTGAAACTCGTCGCCTATCAGGATCAAGCGACCGCTATAACCTTCGTCGCGCAGGGTCAGGGCCGCGCGGCCACCGGCATGCCCGGCGCCAACAATGACCAGTGGAGCATTGGCAGGACTCATGGCACAGACTCCGTGCAGTTAAACCGTGATGGCGAGCAACACACGCCCCGCCTCGACCCGGACTTCATAGGTCTTGAGGTTGACGCACACCGGTGCGCCGAGGGCTTTGCCGGAGCGGTAGTCGAAACGCCCGTTGTGTTTGGGGCACTCGATGACGTGCTCCATCACCAGGCCATCGGCGAGGTGAATGGACTCGTGGGTGCATAGGCCCGCCGTGGCGAAAAACTCGCTGTTGGCAGAGCGGTAGACGGCATAGGTGTGCGGGCCATGGTCGAAACGAATGACGTCTTCTTCGTTGATATCGCCCAGGGCACATACATCGATCCATTGATCGGTCATGGCGTTTTCTCTGGTAGTGGTACAGACAGGAAGGTGTCAGGCCGGCGTTACTTCAGGCTCTGCCTGGACGGTGGCGGCCGATGCTGCGCGTTGTGGCAAAGGACGACAGACGAAATGGCTCGGGTCTTTGCGCTGCCTCCAGATAGTCGGGATGATTTCCTTGAAGGCCTCGGACAGGCTGCCGTAAGGCGGCGGGCAGTCGCGGCGGATCTCTTCGTGAAGCTGCGCCAGCGCATGAAAAGGCACCATCGGATATATGTGATGTTCCAGGTGATAGTTCATGTCGAGGTACAGGAAACGCAGCAGTCGGTTCATGTAAATCGTGCGGCAGTTGCTGCGGTGATCGAGTACGTCTTCCGCCAGGCCGACGTGCTGCGAAAGGCCGAACAGGTAGGACAACCAACCGCCATAGAGGGTCGGCAGACCGATAAACATCAGCGGCAACCAGCTCTGCAGAAAAAGCGCCGTGCCCACGGTAAGCCCATAGATAGCCAGCCAGACGCGCGCGTCTCGCGCCACTTTGGGCCATTCGGATTCGGGGATGAAGGTCTGCTCTTCTTCACCCATCCGCCCGACTGCATGCCGGCATACTGACCCCATCGTCTTCAACGCGTAAGGCATTCTGAACAGACTCAGCGCCATCATGATCAGACTCGGTGGACGCGGCTCGACGATTTCCGGATCGCGACCAACGATGATGGTGTCGGTGTGATGCCGCGCATGGCTCCAGCGCCAGACCTGGGGTTCAAACATGAACATGAAGCTCGACAGCTGGTAGACCGCATCATTCATCCAGCGGGTCTTGAATGCCGTACCGTGACCCGTTTCGTGCCAACGGGCATTGGACGCGGTGCCATAGAGCAGCCCATAGACGAAGAAGAACGGAACGCAGGCCCAGGAGCCCCAGAACCAGTAGCCACCGAAGCCGGTCACAGCCATCGCCGACAGCCAGATGGCGGTATCACGCAGGGCCGGGCCATCGCGACGCTGCATCAATTCTTTCATGCGTTTGCGGGAGATGGGCGATTGGTACCACGTTGCCGATACCAAACCTTTTTGCGCCGCTCGGGCGGCTTCGGGACCGGTCAATCGATAATCCCTTGGCACGGGTTTATCGGTTTTTTCAAAGGCTGCGTTGTGTTCGGGCATTTTATTGTTCTCCGCAAGCTTGATGGTTTAAGCACTTGCTTTCGATGCGGGATGGCATCGCTGGAGAAAATATAGAGAGCGCACAAACCACCCTCAATCCCTTGAATACATTCCCTATCAAGCTATCATCCAGGCCCATTGCAGCTTGATAGTTTTCTATCAAAGCGACTCAAGGGCCCACCATGAACAACAAAAAACGCCCCACCATCGCCACCGTTGCCGAGCACGCTCGCTTGAGTGTCGCCACCGTGGACCGGGTGCTCAACGCCCGGGCTCCGGTCAGCCCAGCCACCGCCGAGCAGGTGTTCCAGGCCGCCGAAGCCGTCGGTTATTTCGCCGCCCGGCTGATCGGCCAACGCATTCGCGAACGTCGTCCCAGCTATCGATTCGGCATCCTGTTACTCGGTACCGCCCAGGCGTTCTATGCCAACGTTGCCGCCGCCATCACCGAGGCAGCGCAGCGTCAGGCCGGGGCCAATCTGAGCTGCCAGTTCGAATACGTCTTCGATCGCACACCCAGCGCGATCATTGCCCAGATCGAACAACTGGCCGTGCAGTGTGATGGCCTGGCGGTGGTCAGCTTCGCTCACCCGCTGATCAATGCCGCCATCGCGCAGATCAGAGCCGCAGGCGTGCCGGTGATCGCCCTGCTGTCGGACATCCATGAGGCGGCAGAAGAACCTTACATCGGTCAGGATAATCATGAGGTCGGGCGCACCATGGGTTGGCTGCTGGCTCACACCTGCGGCGCACGCAAGGGCAGCGTCGGCGTATTGCTCGGCGGCCATCGTTTTCTTGGTCATCAGGCTCGGGTCGAGGGGCTGCGCAGTTACCTGGCGGAGCGCGCACCGGGGTTGCGCCTACTCGAAGCGGTGATCAACCTGGACAACTGCGATGTCACCGAAGAGGCGACGCTGGAACTCATCGCGCGCCATGCCGATTTGCGGGGGCTGTGCGTGGTCGGCGGTGGCGGCGACGGCATCATCCGGGCCCTGTCACAGCTGCCGAAACGGCCGTCGCTGTGTTGCATCCTGCAGGAGTCGACCGAGCTGTCTCGACAAGCCCTGGATCAAGGGTTGATCGACCTGGTCATCGACTCCCAGCCGCGATTGCTGGCGGCCGCGCTGGTCGACTTGCTGGTCGAGTTGCAGACCACGCCGGACTTCGATCCGCTCCGGCATCGGGTGCATATCCCGTTGCAGATCATTACCTCAGAGAACGCTAGAAGCTGACAGTGAAACACTGAACCTGTGGCGCCTGTCAGAGGTCGGTGCTCGCACGAAAAGCATCGGCACTCAGCCCGAATCGATTCATCTTGTTGTACAGCCCACCACGAGAAACGTTCAGTTGCCGGGCGGCCAGGCGGATGTTGCCTCGGGCATCCCTGAGGGCGGYGATGATCGCGTTCATTTCATGGGTGCCAAGGTCCAGCGCAGCCCGGGGTTCGGGCACACTTCCCGGCACCGATGGCCGCAGCCTTTGCTTGATTTCAAGTGGCAGATCACCCGGCTGAATCATCTCGGTCATCGCCAGATTCGTTGCGCGCTCGATGGTGTTTTCAAGTTCGCGAACATTACCCGGCCAGCTGTAGGCCGAAAGAATATCCAGCGCCTCTGGCGAGATGCCCTGCACCGATTTGCGCAATGATCGCGCGCAACGACCGAGAAAATGTCGCGCCAGCAAGGGCACATCTTCCCGGCGCATCCGCAGCGGCGGAACCGTCAGATTCAGGACGTTGAGCCGGTAGTAAAGATCCTCACGGAAAGCGCCATCGGCCACCGCCTGGCTCAGGTTGCGGTGGGTGGCGGCGATGATGCGCACATCCACCTGCTGCGATTTTTTCGCCCCCACGCGCGTCACCTCGCCTTCCTGCAAGACCCGTAGCAGACTGACCTGGGCATCGAAAGACATGTCACCGATTTCGTCGAGGAAGATCGTTCCGCCATCGGCCAACTCAAACTTCCCGGCAGATCCGCCACGGGCCGACCCGGTGAAGGCACCCTCGACATGACCAAACAGTTCGCTTTGCACCAGATCGCGCGGAATGGCTCCGCAATTGACCGCCACGAAAGGACCGTCGCAACGCTCGCTGGCGTTATGGATCGCCTGGGCGAACAGCTCCTTGCCGGTACCGCTCTCACCCAGAATCAGCGTGGTCGATTCACTGCGACTGGCGATCCGTCCCAGGCGCAAGGCGTCTTGTATCGCTCGCGAATTACCTTGAATGGTCTCGAAGGTGTAGCTGGCTTGAGTGCCGATGACCCGGCGCGTAATTTCGCGGATGCGCCGGTTCTCACGCAACGAAACAATCCGCCCACCCTGCTCCAGCGGGCACACCGACACCAGACACGCCAAATGGCTGCGATCATGCAGTTCAAACGTGCAATCCAGATCTCGTAGCCCTTCCCCGCCATGCAGCAGAATCTTATCGGTCAGTTCGCTTTGCCCCAGACGACGGAACGGGCTGCCGAGCAGATCCTGGCCCACGCGGAACAATTGCCGGGCATAACGGTTGAGCGCCTTGATGCAGCCCTGCTCATCCAGCACCACCAGTCCCTCGTTGAGCACTTCAAGCACGGTTTGTTGTTCTTCCAGCAGGCTCTGCAGCGCCATCTGCCGCGAGACCGCTTCGGCCGCGGCCTGGACGGTGCCCAGCGTATGAAAATGAAACCAGCCCGGCTCAGCGGTCAGGGTCAGCATGGCGAGCGTCCTGCCCTGCGCATCCCTGATCGGCGCGGCGGCGCAGTGCATGCGCCGTCGACGCAAGCCGCTGGCGAAGTTTTCCTCGGCCAGCACATACACCAAGCGATCTTCGGCAAGCGCCAGCCCCGTGCAGTTGGTGCCCTGCACCGACTCCAGCAATCGGCTGCCCACCGGTGTGAGGTCCAGACCACAGAAATACAGGGTCGTGCCTTGAGCATCGGTCAGGTTGATATGGCCCCTGGGGTTGTAGGCCAGCAATCCCCCCATGACCTGCGCCGCCGCTGCAATCAACGTGCGATTGGCCGCCAGCGTCGCGGCCAGAACGGCAGGAGCAACAAATCGATATTCGCCATCCTCAGGATCGAGGCCGGTGCCGACGCTGCGCCGCCAGGAATCCCAAATCACCTGCCTGACCCCGGCAGGTCGATCGGTGCGCCCGTTCAGACACGCCAGCCAGGCCTGTTCCAGCGCGGCGATCGAGCCTTCGTTCAACGACGCGGGGCCGAGAGCGGTGATGTAATCGAGGTCTTGCGCGCTGAAGGCTGTTACCTGTGGGTTGACCATCATCGACATCCGCTTCCATGTTCATGTTTTAGACATGTCAGTGTAGACATGTCCTGCGAATGAACACTTCTTTCAAAAAATATTGATTAACCCTTTGAATATCAATGACTTAAATACTGGCACAGCACTTGCTCAAAGGGTTATGCCAGCGAGGACATTCCTGCGGCCAAGTCATTGAACAACAATAAAAGGGAGTCAATTCATGAGTACGTCCAAGATCATCCGCCTGGGCCTCATCGGCGCCGGCCGCATGGGCAGTTTTCACGGCCAGACGGCCGCCCGGCACATCCCCGGCGCCTGCCTGGCCGCCATCGCCGACCCTACCCCCGGCCAGGCCGCTCGGTTGGCGGCAGAGTTGGGGGTGCAGAAGGTCTATACCGATCCACAGCAACTGCTCGATGACCCGGAAATTGACGGCGTCCTGATCGCCGCCCCCGCCCGCAGCCATGCCGAACTGGTGATCAGTGCGGCCCGGGCCGGCAAAGGGGTGTTCTGTGAAAAACCCATGGCCATCACCCTCGACGAGGCCGACCGCGCTATCGCCGCAGCCGCCGATGCCCGCGTGCCGCTGCAGGTTGGCTTCAATCGTCGTTTTGCCAAAAGCTTCCGCGCCGCCCATCTGGACGTGGTCGCCGGCCGTATCGGTACGCCGCAACTGCTGCGCTCACTGACCCGCGATCCGGCGCTGAACAATCCGGCCGCTTCGCCGCAGTGGGTGATTTTTCTCGAAACCCTGATCCATGACTTCGATACCCTGCGCTACCTCAATCCCGGCGCCGAAGCGGTCGAGGTTTATGTCATGGCCGATGCGCTGATTGCACCGGACTACAAGAGCAAAGGGTTTCTGGACACCGCCGTGGTCACGATCCGTTTCGACAACGGCGCCATCGCCACCGCCGAGGCCAATTTCCAGGCCGTTTATGGCTACGATGTTCGGGGGGAAGTGTTCGGCAGCGCCGGCATGCTGACCATGGGCAGCGTCAATGACTCAGACCTGGTGCGCTACTTGGCTAATGGCATCCAGGCCGACACCCAACGCATGGACACCGACCTGTTGCGGGATGCCTATGTGGCCGAGCTCAATCACTTTGTCGACTGCCTGCGCACCGGTGAAAAACCACTGGCCAGCGGTGAAGATGCCCGAGYGGCACTGACCATTGCCCGCGCGTGTATCGAGTCCGTCCAACAGGGCAAAGCAGTGCGCGTGCAAGGAGCCCGTTCATGAGTTTTATCCCGTTCAAACTGGCGATCAGCGCCGAGATGGTATTCCTCGACCTGCCGTTCACCGAACGCGTCAAACGGATTCACGCGCTGGGTTTCAGCGCCGAAATTTGGGACTGGACCCAGAAAGACATTCCGGCCCTGGTCGCCACCGGTGCCGACTTCACCTCCATGACCGGCTACATCTCAGGCAACCTGACCGACGCCGAAGGCATCCAGCATCTGCTCGACAGCGCACGGGAATCGCTGGCCGTCGCCGCACAACTGAATTGCCCGAGCCTCAACCTGCATGGCACAGGCTTGGGCGATAAAGGCTTGCCGGTCAAACCCGTGGCCCACACCACCGGACGCATGTGGTTGAGCGCCTGCAAGACCCTGGAAAAAATCGCTCGCCTGGGCGAAGACGCGGGCCGAGTGTTCCTGCTGGAAAACCTCAATACCGAAGTGGACCACCCTGGCACACCCTTCGCTCGCGCCGACGATACCCTGGCGCTGATCGAAGCCGTGGGCAGCCCGCATTTGAAGATGAACCTGGACCTTTACCATGCGCAGATCGGCGAAGGAAACCTGATCGAACTGATCCAGCGCGCCGGCAGCGCCATCGGCGAAATCCAGGTGGCCGATGTCCCCGGCCGCATGGAGCCCGGCACCGGTGAAATCCATTATCCGGCCATTGCCAAGGCCTTGTTCCGCATGGGATACACCGGGGTCGTCGGGCTCGAGGGCTGGGCCAGCGGCGACAGCGAAGTGGCACTTGAGCGTTTTCGGCAAGCCTTCTCGCTTGATTGAGGACGCTGGCGCTCTCGGCGAATCTGATTCAGAGAGCGCCACAAACCTCACGTTTGATCTTGATGAATTTCAACTCATAACAACAAAAGGAAAACCATCATGCGTCGCTGCACACTGCTATTCGCCACGCTGTTATTACTCGTCAGCCAATGGGCCGCCGCCGACTATCGCATCGGCGTCAGCATTGCCAGGGTTGACGACAACTTCATGACCTATGTGCGCAACGGCCTGGAAAATGCCGCCAGGAAGGAGAACGTCCAGATCCAGTTCGAGGACGCCCAGGGCGATGTGGTTCGCCAACTCAACCAGATTCAGGGTTTTCTCGGTCAGAAGGTGGATGCCGTCATCGTCCTGCCCGTGGACACCGCCGCCACCGCCAACATGACCCGCGCCGCCGTCGAGGCGAAGATTCCGCTGGTCTACGTCAACCGTCACCCGGACGAGCGCGTGCTGCCCAAAGGCGTGGTCACGGTGGCGTCCAATGACATCGAGGCCGGGCAACTGCAAATGCGCTACCTGGCCGACAAGCTGGGGGGCAAAGGCAACATCGCGATCATCATGGGCGACCTGGCACAGAACTCCACGCACGACCGCACCGAAGGGGTCAAACAGGTGCTCAAGGACTACCCCGGGATCAAGATCATCGAACAACAAAGTGCCGAGTGGCAGCGCAACAAAGGGATGGACTTGACCAGCAATTGGCTGCTGGCTGGCACTGGCTTCGATGCCATCGTCGCCAACAACGACGAGATGGCCATCGGCGCGGCCATGGCCCTGCAGCAAGCCGGCAAAGCCAAGGGCGAGATTGCGATTGTCGGCATCGATGGCCTGCCCGACGGCCTGGCGGCGATCAAGCGCGGGATGTTGGTCGCCTCCGTCTTTCAAGACCCCAAGGCCCAGGCGACCAGCGCGGTACAAGCGGCCATCAAGATGATCAAGGGCGAGCCGGTCGAAGCGGATGTCTGGGTACCCTTTCAGCTGATCACGCCGGATCAGGTGGCGATGTTTGAGCAGCATTACAAATAGCGTCAAAAGCCGATCGATGGCTCCCCTGCGGGACGGGGCAGCAATCGGGCCGGAAGTCAGGTGCGCAGAGGTGAAGGAAAGCCTTTATTTAACGAGCCGCTTTTCCTTGGAAGGTCTGTACCCGAAGTACGAGCTATAGCACTTGCTGAAATGGCTCGGCGACACAAAACCACAGGCCACCAACACGTCGACCTGGGACAGTTCTGTGTGCTGGAGCAGTCGCCGCGCTTCGGTGATCCGCAGTTCCATGTAATACCGCTGCGGCGTTGTACCGAGTTGCTCCTTGAACAAGCGTTCCAGTTGCCGCCGGGAACGGCCGGCATAGGCCGCCAGTTGCTCCAGCTCCAGAGGCTCTTCGAGGTTGGCGTCCATCAGCTTGACCACCTCGCGCAAGGGCGCGCTCACACAGATATTTTCAGCCGGTTTGATGCGCCGATAGCGAGACTCCTCGAACGCCAGAATGTCCTCGATCCCCTCGACGAGGGCTTTATCGTGCAGGCCCTTGATCCAGTCCAGCGCCATATGAAATGCCCCCGAGGGGCTGGACGCGGTGAGGCGGTCGCGATCAATGACGTAGGGTTCACTGGTGACTTGCGTCGCCTTGGAGATTTCCGCGAGTGCGGGGCGATGTTCGGGGTGAATGGCGCAACGATACCCATCGAGCAAACCTGCGCTGCCCAGAAACCATGCGCCATTCCACAACCCGGCCAGGCAGACACCCTGGTTCGCCGCCATACGCAACAGGCTGATGAACTCGTCATCAGCCTTGAGCTCTGTCCTGTAGCCGCCACAAATCACCAGCAGATCCAGGTCGTGAATGGCTGAAGCATCCAGACGTGCATCCGGCCGGATGACCAGCCCCAAATCGCTGATGACCTCGCCGTCGTTCAAACCGAACGTTCGCGAAGAGAACAACCTGGGTCGTAGAAGATTCGCGGTGACAATGGTGTCCAGTGCCTGGGTGAACGCGGGCAGCGAGAAATGCTCGAGCAGCACAAAGCCTGCCCGGGTCATACGAGCAGGCTCATCAGGGTTTTCATTCAGATAGCGGAGATTTTTTCCCTTCATGCCTCCGCTGAATTGGCGTCGTTCGATCAATGTTCGACCCACTCGGTTACTGCGTAGATAAAGCCTAATGCTAACTGTAGAAGCGCAAAAAGCCCTAGCACCATTATGCGACCGATCAAACCAGTTGAAAGCCGTGACGAAGCGGGTCTTTGCCAGGCGCTGGACGTTAGGCAGCGTGGAGAGGCGTTCATCATAAAGCTGCTGGAAAGACGGCAGATCCCGAGAGACGACGTGGAGCAGGTAATCGGGCTTTCCAAAAAGCCTTTGCGTCTCTGCACACATCACCGCCGCCGTTGCCATTCCTACCGTCGGCATCGGTGCTGGCATCACCCCAATGCCGTCCCCTATTCCGAAATAGGACTTCCCACATCATCCTGCGAACACCGTCGCAAGAGTAGCCACCAGGAGAGAGCCGAGACGGTACAATTCCGTCCTATCTGATTTTCGTTTGCAATGTTTTTGTCAAACTGGAAAAGTTTCTCAGCATCCCTGAAAAAGAAAACACCCCCCCATTCGTAAGCTTTACCACCACGCGTGGGCTACCTTTATCTCGGCGTAACTGAACGTCTAAAACATCCCTCAACAGGAAGGTTTTTTTCGTGAATCCGTAAATCTCCACACGTGTCTCATCAACGCGAACTGAAAACTTGAAAAGATAGGCGGCGTATATGATTACAATCGTGGCAAAACCAAAGCACATCAGGTACCCGACCGACGAAATCGGTTTCGCAGGATTATCTGAAATGGCTGGAACGATTATGAAAATCACAGAAACGGCAACTGCCAGAAATACAACATGGAAGGGATATCGGTAAACAGCCTTCCCTTCATTTGGGGCGCGAACCGGCATATCACCGACAGATGCTAGTCGCTCTTGTTGCCCCATCGATTCAGCCCGCAGTTCATTAAGCAGCTTTGCTGTCGCTATCCACACTACGAAGGCTATGAATAGATAAGCCATGCAAAAGTAAAGCCCCGGCGAAATTCGTATACCCCACCATTCAAAAAGCCAATCTCCGCCTTTCACTGCCACGAAACAGCCAATGACGACCAAAACTAATGCTCTGACAATATCCGGAAAGTACTTTGGTTTTTTCCTCATTTGCCACGCTCCTTCTGCTTACACAGAATTTAGTCGTGTTGCATCGACCAGTTGAATCCACAGTCGAAACCATCCCTTCGCACCACACAACAATCGACCAATTACACCCCGCATCGCTATCTGACGCCCTGCTGGTATTCACGGGGCGTACATCCAAACTCGCGACGGAACACCGTGTGTAGATATTGTGCGGATTTGAAACCGCAATTACGGGCAACGTCCGCAATCGCTGTGTCGGTATTTTCCAGCCCGCTGGTGGCGGCCGCCAGTTTGAAACGCAGAATCTCGTCGTGCACGCTGCAGCCTCGCACAGTGCGAAAGTGCGACTCCAGCGATGAGCGCGACACGCCGACATAAGCCGCCACTTGCGCCGTTTTGATGCCCTGGCAGGCATATTGGCGGATAAACAGCAGCGCTTGCATGACGTAGGGGTTGCCCAAAGGTTGGTGCAAACTCGACACCTGCACGTTGATTGCATCAGGCGGGATCAGGATGTGCGTGCCCGTGGACGGCTTGCCGTGCAGCATCTGGTGCAGCAGTTGCGCGGCGGTGCGGCCCATGGTTTCGGTGCCCTGGATGACCGAGCTCAGGGGGACCCGGGTCAGGCTGCGTGTCAGGGGGTCGTTGTCGATGCCGATCAACGCCACCTGCTCCGGTACGGCGATTCCAGCGGTCAGGCAGGCTTGCAGCAACTGCCGGGCGCGGGCGTCACTGACGGCGATGATGCCAATGGGCTTGGGCAGGCTCTGGAGCCAGGCGATCAGTTGTTCGACGGCGCTGTCCCAGAGCGGTGCGCTGGTGCCCATGCCGCGATAGACCTCGGCGTGCAAGCCGTCACGTTGCATCAGTCGTCGAAAGGATTTTTCCCGCTCCTGAGCCCAACGATTTGCCTGCGCTTCAGGCAGGCTGAAGCAGGCAAAACGCTGCAGCCCTGCCTCGATCAAGTGCGCGTAAGCCAGCGTTATCAGAGCGTTATTGTCGGTAGCGACGTACGGGATCCCTTTCGGATAGGCCCGCTCATCCTGATAAGAACCACCCACCGCCACCACGGGCAACTTGATATCGGCCAGCGCCTCGCCAATCAGCGGATCGTCGAAGTCGGCAATGATTCCGTCACCTTGCCAGCGCTCGATCCCTTTCAACCGGCAGAGAAAATCCTCTTCCAGGAACAGGTCCCAGGACGCGCGGGTGCTGCTCAGGTAGTTGCCGATGCCGCTGATGATGCCGCGGTCATAGATCTTGCTCCCGTTGAACAACAGTGCGATGCGGTGAACAGGCGGTACGGTTTTCATTGTTTTCAGGCTTGTTCCGGGCCCCTTGTCACGGAGGCGGTTTGCACAGACTAGGCGCGCAGACGACGAATCTCAATACGCAAAATCGCACCCGCTGTTGGTGATTTTCATAATCAGCAGGCACGGGGCCGTTGTTAGTATCGAGACACGCCCAAGAACAACAAGGACATTGCCAATGCCGTACTTCCCCGATGTCGACCGGATCCGCTACGAAGGCCCTGCCAGTGATTCTCCCCTCGCCTTCCGTCACTACGACGCCGACAAAATCATCCTCGGCAAACCCATGCGCGAACACCTGCGCATGGCCGCCTGTTATTGGCACACCTTCGTCTGGCCGGGTTCGGATGTGTTCGGTGCAGGTACTTTCAAGCGCCCGTGGCAACACGCCGGCGACCCGATGGAGCTGGCCATTGGCAAGGCGGCAGCCGCGTTCGAGTTCTTCTCCAAACTGGGTATCGACTATTACTGCTTTCACGACACGGATGTCGCCCCGGAAGGCAAATCGCTAAAGGAGTACCGCAACCACTTCGCGCAAATGATTGATCACCTGGAGCGACACCAGGAAGAAAGCGGGATCAAGCTGCTGTGGGGAACCGCCAACTGCTTCAGCAACCCGCGCTTTGCCGCAGGCGCCGCCAGCAACCCTGACCCCGAAGTGTTCGCCTGCGCTGCTGCCCAGGTATTCAGCGCCATGAACGCGACCCAACGCCTGAAAGGGTCCAACTACGTGTTGTGGGGCGGTCGCGAAGGCTACGAAACCCTGCTCAACACCGACTTGAAACGTGAACGCGAACAACTGGGCCGCTTCATGCGCATGGTGGTCGAGCACAAGCACAAGATCGGTTTCAAAGGCGACTTGCTGATTGAACCCAAGCCGCAGGAGCCGACCAAGCACCAATACGATTACGACAGCGCCACCGTGTTTGGCTTTCTCCAGCAGTTCGGCCTGGAAAAGGAAATCAAGGTCAACATCGAGGCCAACCACGCGACCCTGGCCGGTCATAGCTTTCATCACGAGGTTGCGACGGCCGTCTCGCTGGGGATTTTCGGCAGCATCGACGCCAACCGCGGTGATCCGCAAAACGGCTGGGACACCGATCAATTCCCCAACAGCGTCGAAGAAATGACCCTGGTCACCTATGAAATTCTCAAGGCCGGCGGGTTCAAGAATGGCGGGTTCAACTTCGACTCCAAGGTTCGCCGCCAGAGCCTCGATGAGATCGATCTGTTCCATGGTCACGTCGGCGCAATGGACGTCTTAGCCCTGTCCTTGGAGCGGGCAGCCGCCATGGTGCAGAACGACCAGCTCCAGCTGCTCAAGGATCAACGCTACGCCGGCTGGCAGCAGCCGTTCGGGCAGGCGGTGCTGGCGGGTGAGTTCAACCTCCAGTCATTGGCCGAACACGCATTCGCCAACGAGCTGAATCCGCAGGCCGTCAGCGGCAGGCAGGAGATGCTCGAAAACCTCGTCAACCGGTTTATCTATCGCTGATCGCCAACGGGTCTGCGGGCGCAACAACGCTGTGACATTCGCACGACAAATCTGTGTCCGCTGCGTCTGCAGATTCTCTACAGTTCTACCAGCCCGATACTCATCGTCAGGCCGTGTCTTTCAAACAAAAATAAAAGGACGCACCACCATGAAGAAAGTAAAACGCGCGCTATTGGCCAGCGCCCTGGCTCTGCTGTCGCTGCCGGTGATGGCCGATGCCGCCCACCCGAAAATCGGTTTCTCCATTGATGATCTGCGGCTGGAACGCTGGTCACGTGACCGCGATTACTTCGTTGCGGCGGCGGAAAAAATGGACGCCAAGGTCTTCGTACAGTCGGCCGATGCCAACGAGCAAAAGCAGATTTCGCAAATCGAAAATCTCATTTCTCGTGGCGTCGATGTGATCGTCATCGTGCCGTTCAACGCTACCGTCCTGACCAACGCAGTGGCCGAAGCGAAGAAAGCCGGAATCAAGGTCGTGTCCTATGACCGTCTGATACTCAACGCCGATATCGACGCCTACATTTCCTTCGATAACGAAAAGGTCGGCGAGATGCAGGCCAGCGGCGTGCTGCACGCAGCGCCCAAGGGCAATTACTTCCTGCTCGGTGGTGCGCCCACCGACAACAACGCAAAAGTCCTGCGCGAAGGTCAGATGAAAGTGCTGCAACCGGCCATCGACAAGGGTGATATCAAGATCGTCGGCCAACAATGGGTGAAGGAATGGAACCCTACCGAAGCGCTGAGCATTGTTGAAAACGCCTTGACCCGCAACGCCAACAAAATCGACGGCATCGTCGCCTCCAACGACGCCACGGCAGGCGGCGCCATCCAGGCCCTGGCCGCTCAGCAACTGGCCGGCAAGGTGCCGATTTCGGGGCAGGACGCGGACCTCGCAGCGGTCAAGCGAGTGATCGCCGGCACTCAAACCATGACCGTGTACAAGCCGCTGAAACTCATCGCCTCCGAAGCCGCCAAGCTCTCGGTGCAACTGGCGCGTAACGAGAAACCCGCCTACAGCTCGCAGTACGACAACGGCAGCAAAAAAGTCGACACCATCCTGCTCACTCCGACTCCGTTGACCAAGGACAACATCGACCTGCTGGAACAGGACGGGTTCTACACCAAGGCGCAGATTGCCGGAAAGTGATCATCACCCCGTAATGCCCCCTGCAGGAGCTCGCTCCTGCGGGACCAGCCTCGTACCTGCCGCTTATGAGTCTCTGCCATGTCCGACTATCTGCTGCAAATGAACGGTATCGTCAAAACCTTCGGCGGTGTCAAAGCGCTCAATGGCATCGACATCAAGGTCAAGCCAGGTGAGTGCGTCGGGCTGTGCGGCGAGAATGGCGCCGGCAAGTCCACGCTGATGAAGATCCTTTCCGCGGTGTACCCCCATGGCACCTGGGATGGTGAGATCCTCTGGGACGGTCAACCGCTCAAGGCGCAATCGATCAGCGAAACGGAAGCCGCCGGTATCGTCATCATTCACCAGGAACTGACGCTGGTTCCCGACCTGTCGGTGGCCGAGAACATTTTCATGGGCCATGAACTGACGCTGCCTGGTGGGCGGATGAATTACCCGGCGATGATCCACCGCGCCGAAGCCCTGATGCGTGAACTGAAAGTGCCGGACATGAACGTATCGCTGCCGGTTTCGCAATACGGCGGCGGCTATCAGCAACTGGTGGAAATCGCCAAGGCACTGAACAAGCAGGCACGCCTGCTGATCCTCGACGAGCCTTCATCGGCCCTGACCCGTTCGGAAATCGAGGTGTTGCTGGACATCATCCGCGACCTCAAGGCCAAGGGTGTTGCCTGTGTCTACATCTCCCACAAGCTCGATGAAGTGGCCGCCGTGTGCGACACCATTTCGGTGATCCGAGACGGCAAACACATCGCCACGACCGCCATGGCGGAGATGGATATTCCACAGATCATCACCCAGATGGTCGGACGGGAAATGAGCAACCTCTACCCCACCGAGCCACACGACATTGGCGAGGTGATTTTCGAGGCCCGCCACATCACCTGCTACGACGTCGACAATCCCAGGCGCAAACGGGTCGACGATATTTCGTTCACCCTCAAACGCGGGGAAATCCTCGGCATCGCCGGGCTGGTCGGTGCAGGCCGCACCGAACTGGTGACCGCGCTGTTCGGCGCCTACCCTGGTCGTCACGAAGGCGAAGTCTGGCTGGATGGCCAACTCATCGACACCCGCACGCCGCTCAAGTCAATCCGTGCCGGCCTGTGCCTGGTGCCCGAGGACCGCAAGCGCCAGGGCATCATTCCAGACCTGGGAGTCGGCCAGAACATCACCCTGGCCGTGCTGGACAGTTACTCGAAACTGACCCGCATCGATGCCGAAGCCGAACTGGGCAGCATCGATCGAGAAATTTCGCGCCTGCACCTCAAGACCGCGAGCCCGTTCCTGCCGATCACCAGTCTATCCGGCGGCAATCAACAAAAAGCCGTATTGGCGAAGATGCTGCTGACCAAACCCCGGGTCCTGATTCTCGATGAGCCCACCCGAGGTGTCGATGTCGGCGCCAAGTACGAGATCTACAAGCTGATGGGGGCGCTGGCGGCCGAAGGCGTGTCGATCATCATGGTGTCTTCGGAGCTGGCCGAAGTGCTCGGCGTTTCAGACCGCGTACTGGTGATCGGCGAAGGCCGGTTGCAGGGCGACTTCATCAACCATGAACTCACTCAGGAACAGGTGCTCGCCGCCGCACTCAGCCAGCCTGACAGCCATAACAATAAAGATCGGAAATCCGCGTAAATGAATCAGGTCAAACAACTCTTCACCCGCTACAAGATGCTCGCGCTGGTGTTTGCCGTGGCGTTTATCTGGCTGTTCTTCAGCTGGCAGACCGAGGGCGGATTCCTGACACCGCGCAACCTCTCCAATCTGCTGCGCCAGATGTCCATTACCGGGATTCTCGCCTGCGGCATGGTGCTGGTCATCATCAGCGGCGAGATCGATTTGTCGGTCGGCTCATTGCTGGGCCTGCTCGGTGGCGTCGCGGCCATTCTCGACGTTATCTACCACATACCGCTGCTGGCGAACCTGAGCCTTGTCGTCCTGTGCGGACTGCTGATCGGCCTCGCCAACGGCTACATGGCCGCCTACCTGCGCATTCCGTCTTTCATCGTGGGGCTGGGGGGCATGCTGGCTTTCCGCGGCATTTTGCTGGGGATTACCGGCGGCACGACCATTGCCCCGGTGTCGCCGGAGCTCGTCTACATTGGCCAGGGTTATTTGCCACACACGATCGGCACAGGCCTGGGCGTTCTGCTGTTCGCACTGACGTTGTTCCTGACCTGGAAACAACGGCGCAATCGCGCCCTTCACGGCCTGGCGGCACATTCACTGGTGCGTGACGTAGCACGCGTGCTGTTGATCGGCGCGGTGCTGGCCGGCTTCGTCCAGACCCTCAACAGCTATGACGGCATTCCCGTGCCGGTCCTGCTTCTGCTGATCCTGCTGGGCGGGTTCAGCTACGTGACCAGTCAGACCGTCTTCGGCCGACGCGTCTATTCCGTGGGCAGCAACATGGAAGCGACGCGCCTGTCCGGTATCAATGTACAGGCCGTGAAGCTCTGGATTTTCGGGATCATGGGCGTGATGTGCGCCCTCGCCGGGGTGGTCAACACCGCGCGCCTGGCTGCCGGTTCGCCCTCGGCCGGCAGCATGGGCGAACTCGACGCCATCGCCGCCTGCTTCATCGGCGGCACCTCCATGCGCGGCGGCTCCGGCACTGTCTACGGCGCCCTCCTCGGCGCGCTGGTCATCACCAGCCTGGACAACGGCATGTCCATGCTCGACGTCGACAGTTATTGGCAGATGATCGTCAAGGGCAGCATTCTGGTGTTGGCCGTGTGGGTAGATGTGAGCACCCGGACCGGACGACGCTGATCCGCTGCGAATGAGGCCAGAAGCGGTCAGTCGCTCAAAACACTTAAAAGCCACTGATTGCTAAAGCAATCGGGATCCGAGAATAGCTCACTCGGTCGAAGGGACGGATGCTTTGCTGCCCAAGCGGATCAGCTCATTGGAAAAACACAGGCCGACGATGATCAGTACTGCCCCTGCGTACAGGCTTTCGCGCGGTACTTCATTGAGCACCACAAACGCCAGCAGCGCGGCGAACAACGGCTCGGTCAGCTCCAGCGCCTGCACTTGGGATGGCTTGAGATACTCGATGGCCTTGGTGGTGCAGAAGAAGCCCAGGATTGTCGGCAGCGCGGCCAGCGCCAGCAGTGCGGCGATCGCCAGCGGCGACAGCTCGCCGATCGCGAAACCATCGGCCGCAGCCGGCATCAGCAGGTACAGGCTGCCAAAGAACAACAATTGCCGGGTGAAGTGCAGCCCCCCTGACACACCCATCCGCTTCATGGCAACCGAAAAGGCCCCGTAGCCGCAGCCGGCCATGGAGGCTAGCGCAGCACCTTGCAGGGTAAAGCCCTGCTGCAGGTCGGCGCCGAAGATCACCGCGATCCCAGCGATAGCCAGTGCGGCACCCACGGTCGCGTTCGCGGTGATGGCATCCTTGAGGAAAATGCGCCCCAGAATGATCGAGGAAATTGAGGCGCTGGCCATCAGCACAACCACCACACCTGCCGCAGCGTAGTGCCGATAGGCGGACGTTTCGAAGTGGAACAGCACAAAGATGCCAAGGAATGCGCAGATAGCCGCCTGAGTCCATTTGGTCGTCGACGCCGGACGCTTGAGGAAAAGCAGCAAGATCGAGAGAAGCATGCAACCCAGTACGGTCTTGATGACAGCGACACTGCTGGCGGTGAAGCCATTACTCATGAGTACTTTGCTGAGTACACCGATCGTTGCGTTCAGTGCCGCGGCGGAGAGGGCAAATATGATGCCTTTGCTGAAAATAGATTGCATTGATGACGATCCCTGTCGCTGAATTGTCGTTCGATAGAATGCCGCCCTACATCGACGGCGCAAAGGTTGAGGATACGAAGATTCCGCCAACCCCACTATTTATTGTGACATAAGGGGCTAACGATTTTGTCGCCCCCAAGGGCGAAGTCAGAGAGCCTCGCCCTTGGCTATGCAATATGAGTTGACGAACGTTGCAGTGTGCTGCAAAGACTGACGTATATCCGGTTTGGCTATTCCATGTCTGTTGGCAAATTGCTCGACCGCTGCTGTATCAAAACGAGTGGTCTGGATAAAGTCCAAGGCTTCGGGTTTTGTATTCAAAAACCGCGCCACGGGAGGAATACTCAGTAGCAACTTCAGCAAACGGAGTGGAATGTAATGCTTGGGAGACTTTAAGCCCAAAGGTTGTGCCACCTGTACCAGGAGTTCTCGCAAGTTGGGAGTTTGGTCATCCAGCGCCAGCAGTTCCTGGCCCACCATGGCAGGATCAAAAGCACAAACCGCCACCAGCTCAACCAGGTAATCCACGGTGACCAGTGGCAGCCAGTGCTCGGCGGTACCGGGCACTGCAGTCAGCTTTCCCTGCACAAGGTTGCGTATCAGCTCCACCAGCGGCTGACCTTCAAGGATATACCCCGTGCGGCTGTGGCCACAAACCGTCGCGGGGTGGACAACGGTCATCTCCCCGCCCTTGGCGGACATGACCTCCAGGGTCGCAAAATGCGCCTCCAGCTTGCTCCCCTCGTAACCACCGACATGTCGGTAGACGGCAGGCCAATTCGTCAGCTCCGGATAACGAGGATCAATTCCGATGCGCTGCAGATGTTCATGATTTTTCAGCATGTAGCCGCCGATCATCACTAACCGGCTTTTTTGCTCAGCCGCCAACAGCGCCACGCGCTTTGCCCCTTCCACATTCACCGCACGAGAATGCTCCACTGAAAGCCCCCATGCGAAGTGGGCGCCCAGGTGGAATATGACTCTGGCACGCCTTAGCACTTCTCGGTCAGCAAGACTCAGCCCGAGGTTGTCCCGTTCCAGATCGCCAGCTACGGCAAATACCCGGGTTGCGCACCCTCCCAAATTATCGACTTGCTCCCGCAGTGCAGCTAGTCGCTCCGGGCGACGCATCAACACCCGAATGGTGTGACCTTTTGCACTCAGGTACGCCACCAAATGTTGACCGATGAAGCCGGTACCCCCCGTGACAAAGCACTCCACGCTCATTTCCCTGTTCCTTGTTTAAGGTGAGAAATCAAGCGTAAACTATCGACCCAACTCTACAGTCAAGAGGTGTTTTCATGAAAATCGGTGAACTCGAAACCCGCAGCGGCGCCAGCCGCCATACGCTGCGTTACTACGAGCAAATCGGCCTGATCTCRTCGCTGCGGCAAACTAACAACTATCGCGTTTACACAGCGCAAACTCTGCAGGATCTGGACTTTATCCAGCGCGCGCAAAGCATGGGGTTTTCCCTGGGGGAAATAGGCGAGATTCTGGATGCGCAGCGGAACAAGCTGATCGATTGTGCTGACGGCGCTAAGCTAATTGAAAAAAAGATGGCAGAAATCAAACAGAAAATCGCCAGCTTCCAAAGCATTTATCGATATCTGGATGAAGAGCGTGCAAACCTCGAAGCCAGTGCTGCCAAGCAACTTGAGCTTCAGCAGCGGAACAACGCTTCCAACTGAACTGTCAGCTTCTGGGAAACGGAAGCTGCAGCCTGCTTACCGTTTCAAGCCCATCGCTTACGCATGTTCTAAAACCTTGTGGCCAGGCCCTAGGGAAATTCTGAAAAAGACTTCCTGATTTTGGCAAAATTTCCGGACTTCCCCCGCCAAGCTTCCAGAGAGTTCCGATAGCGCTACCTCTTGCCCACCGTTCCAGTCAGAGGTTCGCCGAGCACAATCGATCACCACCCTTACACCATCCGGTCTTGTCTCCTGGCCGCCAAGAGCTGGCCCAGACAGCCCACTACCCGCACAAAAACCCCAGCAACGCTCGCATCACCCGTCCTTCCAAACTCACCGCATCCGTCYCCCCCCGCTCCCCCGCCGCATCGATCATGCCGTGGGCCATCGCCAGCAGGTCTTGCGCGGTCTGCAGTACATCGGCGCAGACCCACGGGGCTGACGGAAGGGTCAGCGCCGCTATCAGTTCGGTAAGRATGACGTTGGCCACGCGCTCATGGCGCTCTTGCAGCGGTAAGCGGCGCTCTTCGAAGTCGATGATTCTGGCCAGTTCCGGGCGCCGTAGCTGGTGGGCGACGGAGGCCTGGACCAGTGCGCGGATGCGTGCGAGGGCGTCGTCGTGTTGATGGACGTGCTGGACGTCATCGAGCAACTGAGTGGTTTCGCGTTCGATCAAGGCGACGGTCAGGGCGTCGCGGTTGGGGAAGTACTGGTACAGCGAGCCGATGCTTACGCCGGCGCGCTGCGCCACGGCGTTGGTGGAGCAGGCGGCGAGGCCGTCGGTTTCGAGAATGCGAGCAGCGGCTTCGAGAATGGTGTCGACGGTGTTGGCCGAACGGCGCTGGGTCGGGAGTTTGCGGGGGTTTAAGGGCGGTATTTCGCGGTGTTTGGTCATGATCGGGATGCGAGTTTTAAATATGAGTTATGACTCGTATTCTGGATTGGCTTTCCCCACTCTTCAACTACCAGGAATCATTATCATGGCTACGACATCACTGAGTGTTTTCATGTTGGTCAAGACCACCCAGGAATGGCTGGGGTTTTCAGTCGAGCATCGCTTTGAGCTGATGCGCACGCAGATGGAGCCGATTTTGCAAAAGCATGCGGCGCAGGTCTCGATGCGGTTTTTCGACATCGAGTTCTATTCGGCGCGGGTCACCGATCTGTGGTTGTGGGAAACCGACAGTCATCATGCGTATGAACTGCTGGTGGAGGATCTGCGGGAGACGCCGTTCTGGGATCGGTATTTCACCATCGTCGAGATTTTGCCGGGGGTGGAGAATGCCTATGCCAAGAATTATGATCAGGCACCGTTGTTGAGTGCGTAATGAAAATACCCCGACTCTACCCGCCAAGTTTTCCGATGAAGCAAATGACTTTCGCCGATGCCGAGTACGCCGGAAAACGCAAGCAGACCCGTAAAGAGTTGTTCCTGATCGAGCGGCGGCCAAGCGCGCGTTCGACGCCATGATGGGGATGAGCAAGATCGACATCGCAGCGATCGAAGCGGCGCTGGGGCGTTAGCCAACGCTGCTTGGGGCTGGGCGTTTGGATATGTCGATTCTGGCTGCTCCAGACGCCTCTCCCCGCGCAGTGAACAGGCGGTGCCCCTTATTCCGGCAGTCCCGCTTTGCGTAGACCGTCCACCAGCGTGGCGAGATTCTCCGGCCGGTGGATCGGTAGCCAATCAGAGATAGTGCTGAGGCATAACGTAGGATCGAGCTTGCGCAAATGGTCCATCGCACGCTGCGCTTCGGCCATCCGTCCGGCAAGCGCATGGCTCGCTGCAAGGATGGCGACAGCCAACAGAAAATCGGGCAAATCCCGAAGTGCTTTCTCTGCCCATGACGACGCCGTATCAAAGCGCCCCACGAAGAGATTCGCGACTGCCATTCCGGCTTGCATTCTATACAGCTCCGGGTCGAGGGGGCTGAACCGCATGGCGTGCGTAAAGTACTCGATGGCTGCATCGGTTTCGCCGTGCCAGAGCCTGAGGAACGCGCCGAGGAACCATGCGGCGGCGAGGTTCGGATTGAGCACGAGTGCCTTGTCCAGCAATGCAATGCCACCCCGCAGGTCGCCGGCAAGATAGCCAAGCGTATGGCCGCTTCGGGTGAGAGCGACCGCATCGCCCTTGTCCAACTCCACTGCCCGGCGAGCGAGTCGGATACCCTCCGCGACCTCCCGTGGGTGATCAGTCATCCAGCGATTGGCTTTGCGCCAACTATGACACCAGGCCGCCATCGCATAGGCCGATGCAAAATCCGGGTCGCACGCTATGGCCCTATGGAAGAGCGGCAGCGCCTGGTCGATAGCCTCCCGGGTGCCATGATGAAGCTTGGCCATTGCGCGCAGATAGTAATCGTAGGCGTCGAGGCTTTCGGTGGGCGTGTGCCTCGCACGTTCGATCTCTGCCCGCTCAAGCTGTGGTGCGATTGCGCCGACCACGCTTTCGGTGATCTGGTCCTGCAGTTCGAAAATGTCCCCCAGCACACCTTCGAAACGGCCTGCCCAATGGTGAGCCCCGGTTGTCGCATCGATCAGCTGGGCCGTGATGCGCACGCGATTGTTGGCTTTGCGCCAACTGCCCTCCAGCACATAGCGAACGCCCAATTCGCGACCGACTTGTTTCACGTCCACCGTACGGGTCTTGTAGGTAAAGCTCGAGTTGCGCGCGACGACAAACAGCCAGCGATACTGCGACAGCGCCGCGATGATGTCCCCTACCACGCCGTCGGCCAGGTAATCCTGCTCTTCGTCCCCGCTCAAGTTCACGAACGGCAAGACGGCGATGGACGGTTTGGCCGGCAGCGCCGGCTCGGATGCAGAGGCTTGAACCGAGGGGGCGGATTCGGTACCTGGAAGGCCAACGCAATCCAGCGACGTGACGTCGGCGACGAACCGGAATCCTTTGCGGGCCACCGTTCGAATCACACGCTGCTGCTGACCGTTGTCACCGACTGCCTTGCGCACCGCATTGATGTGGCTGGCCAGGGTCGACTCGGAGACGATTCGGCCGGTCCATATCGCATTGATCAGGTCGTCCCGGCTGACGACGTGCTCGCGGTTCTGCGCCAGGTAAACCAGCAGGTCGAAAACCTGGGGCGCAGTGGCAACGACCTGGGAGGCCCGAAGGAGTTCTCGCCGGTCCAGGTCGAGCACGCAGTCATCAAACACCAATAGCATTCAGGGCTCCTGTCCCGTACTCACGCGCCGGGCACATGCCCGTGGTTACCGGCCGACGATTGGCGGCCGGGCGACGTGATTTATAACACGGGTTCCTGGACAAATAGCCAAGCCAAATTCAATGGAAACCCAAGGCTTCGACAAAGTATCGCGCCCGGCTGGCGAGCATGCTCCCTACATCGATCACTGCAACGAATTTGATCGACACCCAACCGAGGAGCGGGACATGAAAATTGTCGTTATTGGCGGTAGCGGACTGATCGGGTCGAACATTGTCAGCAGGCTACGTCTCTATGGACACGAGACGGTGGCGGCCTCGCCACGCACGGGTGTGAACACCCTCACTGGCGAGGGGCTGGCCGAAGCGCTTGCCGGTGCTCAGGTCGTCGTCGATGTGGCGAACTCTCCCTCATTTGAAGACCGGGCCGTCATGGAGTTCTTTCAAACGTCCGGTCGAAACCTGCTTGCAGCCGAAGCGGCCGCTGGGGTGGAGCACCATGTCGCGCTCTCTGTCGTAGGCCCCGATCGTCTTCCGCAAAGTGGTTACTTCCGGGCAAAAGTCGCCCAGGAAGAGCTGATCAAGGCGTCGAAGATCCCCTACACCATCCTGCGTTCGACGCAGTTCTTCGAGTTCATCGAAGGCATTGTCAATTCGGGTGCCGACGGCGACACGATTCGCCTCTCGCCTGCCCTTATCCAGCCCATCGCATCGGATGACGTCTCGGCGGTGCTGGCCGATCTTGCGGTCGGGGCACCGGTCAATGGCATCGTCGAAGTGGGCGGACCGGATCGTTTCCCTCTCGATGAACTGGCGCGCAAGTTTCTTGCCGCGCACCACGACAAACGGCAGGTCATCGCCGACGTGCATGCGCGCTACTTCGGCGATGAGTTGAATGATCGATCCTTGGTCGCGGGCGACGACGCGCACATCGGTCCGACACGCTTCCTGAACTGGCTCAGCCGCACATCGGCTTAAAGACCGCGCCAGTCAGCCAGGCAGGACGCTATCGAATCTCCACCTACGTATTTCTCACACAGAGGATTCACCATGACCCAGCGCATCGATTACCAGAAGCAATCCCCCGAGCTGTTCAAGAAGTTCGTCGAGTTCAGCCTTGCCTTCAAGCAATGCGCCATCGAGGAGTCGCTGCGCGATCTCGTGGATATCAGGGCATCGCAACTCAACGGCTGCGCCTTCTGCGTGGACATGCACGTGAAGGAAGCCACGATCCATGGCGAGCGGCCGCTCAGGATCCACCATGTCGCCATCTGGCGTGAGTCAACGCTGTTCAGCCCACGCGAACGCGCGGCCTTGGCATGGACCGAAATCCTCACCCAGATTCCCGCCCATGGCGTGCCTGATGAGCTCTATGAGCGTGTTCGTATACAACTGTCCGAGAAAGAGCTATCGGACCTGACCTTCCTGATCATGTCGATCAATGCCTGGAATCGCATCAACGTGGGCTTCCAGGTCGTGCCCGGCTCGTACGACAAGGCATTCGGCGTAGACAAGTCCGGCCTGTCCTGATCAGGCATCGGCACACAGGCGCAGTCCCGCCAGGGTGCTGCGCCATCTACTAATCGACAACGAGGAACACGCCATGTCCATTTTCAGAACCTTCGCCATAGGACTCCTATTGACCACCGGCACCGCCGGCGCACAGGAGGCATTGCCACCGGCGCAGGTAACACCGCTGATGACCAAAGCACTGGCGGACTATCCCGATAAGGAGGCGGTGATGATCACGGTGGAGTTTCCACCGGGTGGAGGCGATCCCGTGCATCGGCACAATGCACACGGATTCATCTATGTGCTGGAGGGTTCGATTGTGATGGGCGTGCGCGGCGGCGAATCCGTCACGCTGACACCGGGCCAGACCTTCTACGAAGGCCCGGACGACGTCCACACGGTCGGGCGCAACGCCAGCCTCACCAAACCCGCCAAGTTTCTGGTCGTCCTGTTGAAGGACAAGAGCAAGCCCATTTTTACTCCGGTGCACTGACAGCACCGCCCGCACACGCGGCCAGCTGCGTGCTCGGTGACGCCCTACTCGGCCGACATCATCCGTTCAACGATATCGGCCTGGGGCGCTCCCTTCCTCGACAGGACGCTGCAATGACTTCTCAACGGCTGCTTTCACAATTACGGCAGTGCGCAATCGCAACCCTAGGGGCAGTTTCGCTGGCCGGCTGCATGGTCGGCCCCGACTTCGTGAAGCCTGAAAACGGTCTTCACCAAACGGTGCTAGCGCCCAGACAGGACTACCCAAGCGCCGCCCTGACTTCCGACGCCGCAGTGCCCTCCCAGTGGTGGTTGTTGTTCAACGACGCMGTGCTCGCCGAGCTGCAATCACGTGCGCAGGCTGACAACCTTGATCTGCTCATAGCCTCCGAACGCATTGAACAAAGCCGGGCGCAACTGGGCATCGCCTCCTCGCAGTTGCTGCCCAGCGTGGCGGCCAATGCCAGCTACACGCGTGAGGGGCTCAGCGAACATGGCAAGTTCGCCGCCCTGGGAGCGCCTACTGCCCCCGATAATTTCTGGCAGCTTGGATTCGATGCCAGTTGGGAGCTCGATCTGTGGGGCCGTGCCCAGCGCACGCGCGAAGGTGCTGCAGCGACCCTGGAAGCCACGGTGTATGACCGCGAAGCGGCACGGGTGGCTTTGTCCGCCGAAGTGGCGCGCACCTATTTGCAGTTGCGCGGAACGCAGGCACAACTGGACATTGCACAGCAAAATCTGAGGATTGCCGAACGCACCCTCGGCCTGGCCGAAAGCCGCGAGCGTAACGGCGTCGCGACGCGCTTCGAAACCTCGTCCGCTCGCGCGCAATTGGCGACGATCAAAGCCTTGGTTCCCGAACTGACCCAGCGCCGCAATGCCCTGATGAATGCCCTGGCGTTGTTAATGGGAGAACAGCCACGCACACTCGATGCGCAACTGCGTCAAGCCATGCCCTTGCCTTCGCTGCCGACCCGCGTACCGGTCGGCGTCCCTTCGGAATTGGCTCACCGGCGACCCGACATCCTGCGCGCCGAAGCCCAGCTGCATGCCGCGACAGCCGCCATCGGTGTGGCCAAGGCTGATTTCTACCCGCGTATCGGCTTGAAAGGAAAAGTCGGCGTGGAAGCTTTTGAAAGCGGCGATCTCGCGAGTTGGGACTCGCGCTTCTTTTCCGTCGGCCCGACGGTTTACCTCCCGATCTTCCAGGGAGGGCGGTTGACGCAACGCCTGGCCCTGAACGAATCACGGCAAAAAACCGCCGCGCTGGCTTATCGGCAAACGGTATTGCGAGCCTGGCATGAAGTGGACAATGCCCTGGATGCCTGGGCGGCCCAACAACGCCGGCACGCTGAATTGCTGGATTCGTACGAACAGAACAAGCAAGCACTGCAGTCTGCCGAACGCGGCTATCAGCAAGGCGCTACGGACTATCTGAGCGTACTGACGGCGCAGCTCAATGTGCTTGCCAGCCAAACCAGTCTCAACGACAGCGCGACCAACGCCACGCTCACCGTGGTCAACCTCTACAAGTCGCTGGGTGGCGGTTGGGACCCGCAGGCTGGCATCGATCATTCGACGGCACCTCCATCGGTTGCCCTCGCGTCTCCGGTCGCTGCACCCTCGAAGGCCGACCAATGAACGGAGTCGCACTGTCGCCAGCGCACGTCCCTGCTACCACAACGCCCGTGGCCAAGCCCTCGATACGCCCAATGGCAGGTCTCGTCGGGATTTTTCTCGCGGCCATGATGGCGGGTTTGAACACCCGCGTCGGCGCATTGGCGTTGGCCGATGTACGCGGTGCACTCGGTTTTGGCCTCGACGACGCCTCCTGGCTGACCACCGCGTACAGCGCCGGGGAATTGATTGCCATGCCCTTTGCGGCGTGGTTTGCCATTACCCTTTCGCTGCGGCGCTTCGAACTGTGGATGCTCGGCAGTTGTGCACTGCTGGCGGTGATCCTGCCCTTCATCCACGATCTGAACCTGCTGCTGACCTTGCGCTTTGTGCAAGGCATTGCCTGCGGCACGACGATTCCGTTGCTGATGATGGCGGCGCTGAAATTCCTGCCAGCGCCCATACGGCTGTATGGGCTGGCGCTGTATGCGATGACCGCGACCTTCGCGCCCAATCTCTCGATCTGGCTGGCCGGGTACTGGACGGATGGGCTGTTCGACTGGCGCTGGGTGTACTGGCAGATCATTCCCCTGACCCTCATCGCCGGATTGTTGGTCGGATGGGGATTGCCACGAGAGCCCATCCAGATCCCACGCTTTGGGCAGGCCAATTGGTCCGGCATGGCCTGCGGTGTGCCCGCGCTCGGCTTGATCACCGTCGCACTGGATCAAGGCGTACGGCTGGACTGGTTTCATTCGCCCTTGATCACCTTATCGCTGGCGGCCGGACTGGCACTGCTGGCCGTCTACCTGCTGACCGAGTGGTATCACCCCTCACCGTTCATCAAATTGCAGATTCTCGGCCGCCGCAACCTGGGGCTGGGCTGCATTCTGTTCGTCTGCCTGTTGGTGGTGCTGATGTCCAGCTCACTCTTGCCGGCCAGCTATCTGGGCCCGTTGCAGAACTACCGACCCCTGCAAATGGCATCGATCGGTTTGATCGTCGCCTTACCGCAACTGGTCCTGGGGCCTGTCGTGGCGCTGCTGCTGTATCAGAAGCGGGTCGATGCGCGCATCGTGTTCGCGTTGGGGCTGTTGTTGATCGCGCTGGCTTGTTTTTGCGGGGCGCAATTGACTTCCGACTGGAACCGCGAGCAGTTCGTCGTGGTGCAAACGCTGCAAGCGTTCGGCCAGCCAATGGCGGTGGTATCGATGCTGTTTCTGGTCACCAGCGTTGTGCAGCCCCCCGAAGGACCTTATGTGTCCGGCACCATCAACACCCTGCGCGCCTTCGGTTCACTGGCCGGTGCGGCAGTGGTCGGACAGCTGATGACCGTGCGCAGTCGTTTCCATGGGGAAATGCTGCTGGACCATGCAGCCCTGACAGATAACGCCCTGGCGCTTGAGCCGTCCCAATTGATGGACCTCATCGGGCAGCAGTCGCAGGTGCTGTCGATCGCCGACGCCTATCGCGTGCTGGGCATTCTGGCGCTGGTGTTGATTCCTCTGGTGCTGCGGCTGACCTACATCCCCGCACCCGACGTGCATGTGGCCTCGCCCTCTTCCTCTCCTTCATCTTCCTCACACGGATAACCCATCATGGCCTTRCCAAAGAAAGCCAGGATCATCAGCGCGGTGCTACTGCTTGCAGTGGCGATCGGCGGTGTTCTCTATCTCAATCGCCCCGAATCCAGCGCATCGACCCAGTCCACGGACGATGCCTACGTCCTCGCCGACTTCACCACGGTTGCACCGCAGGTGTCGGGAACGGTCGACTCAGTGATGGTCGAAGACAACCAGCTGGTCAAGAAAGGCGATCTACTCGCGATCATTGACGACCGTGATTTCGTTGCGACCCTGAACGCGGCGAAGGCCGAGGTCGCCAGTGCCCGGGCCGGCATCGCCAGCCTGCAAGCACACCTGATTCAGCAGGAAACCGCCATCCGCCAGGCCCAAGCGGCCGTTGCCGCAGACGACGCTGCGCTCAAGCTGGCCAGCGTCAATCAGACCCGTTATCGCAACCTGGCCACCGACGGCTCGGGAACCGTGCAAGCGCGGCAACAGGCCGAAGCGCAACTGAGCATTCAACAGGCCCGTGGGGAAACGAGCCAGGCGGGTTTACAGGCCGCTCGGCAGCAAGTGGATATCCTGAAAGCTGATCTGGAGAAAGCCAGGGCGGCTCTTGCCCACGCGCAAGCCGCACAAGCCACCGCAGAGCTGAAACTTTCCTATACCCGCATCACTGCGCCGATCGGCGGCACGATCGGGCAGAAATCGGTACGTATCGGCGCCTTCGTCAATGCAGGGAAACCCTTGCTGGCGATTGTTCCGCTCGATGCCGTCTATGTCACGGCCAACTACAGGGAGACGCAACTGGCGCGCGTACAAAAGGGTCAAGCCGTGGATATCGAGGTGGATGCCTTGCCGGGCGAGACGCTGCAAGGAACGGTGGACAGCCTGGGACCGGCCAGCGGAGTCACCTACTCCGCCGTCGCGCCACACAACGCCACTGGCAACTTCACGAAAATCGTCCAGCGCTTGCCTGTACGCATTCGCATCGATCCCGATCAGCCCGCGGCGGCGAAGCTGCGAGTCGGCATGTCCGTGACGCCGAAAATCCGTATCCGGTGATATGACGCCGGCGTGTCTCGTTACAATGCTCCAAAAGCTACTCCCAAGAATGAGAATGACCTTGCAGAGCCTAACCCCGACACCCGCCCTCACCGCCCGCGAAGTCTGCCAACGCCTGCGAGACGCCGCCCTGGAAGTCCTCCCGTTGCGGCGCCTCCACGAACCGTGTGAACCCGGTCAGGTACAGGTCGATATCGAAGGCTGGCATCTGACCCTCGACTTCGACGGCAACCGCTTGCACCACTGCCAACACTGCCGGAGTCCGGACGGTCGCGAGGGAACACTCCAGGCCTGGCGTTACGGCACTGACCCGGTCAGTTTACTGAGCACCTGGGAGTTGGCGCAGGTTGAGCGACTGTTGAGATAGCGCGATCAGCCCTGCTTCACGTAATGGATCACCTCTTCAAGCGTGTCTATGTCTGGAGCATTGCTCACTAACGCTTGCGGGCGGCACCATGGGTAATCCAGATGCGATAGCCACTCCATGATGCAGTGCAGATCAGTCGCTGGCAGGGTTTTCATGTGCTCGATGGTGATAGTGAGCCTCTGGACAAGTCCCGACTCGGGGCTGAACTGCCATTCATACAGACCGCAACCGACCCGGGCTTCACCGGAGTGCTTGTCGGACATGCCGACCAGCCATTTGCACTGGAAGGTTTTGGCCTGCGGTTCAGGTGGGTGTCCCAGGCAGAAGGTATAGACGTTTTCGAAGGTCTGGCCGAACCGCCTGACCAGCACATCACCGATAGGCCCAAGGCCTTCGACGTGGGGTGGAAACGAGATGGATCCGGTGTGCACGACCATGTCCAGGATCGCGTCCGGCGCAAAGGCCTGGTCTAACAAATGTGGACGGTTGCCGTCCTTGGCTTTGATGTACTGTCGAATCGATAGTTGAGCAGTGTTCATTGTGTGTCCGTCGCATCCATTCTTGGTTGAGAGCCGCCTCATGCGCGGCTCACATGACTCGCCTTTACAAAGCACTATTCCATAAGTCCCCCACAATAGGAAAAAGGCAGCGATGGTTACTTTCTGGCAAAGGGACTCAGCCTCATGATGCGTCGTGTCGGCTTTTTGCTCATCGGGACTCTCGGACTGGCACTGATCCTGCCTTGGGCTGCCTATTGGGTCGGTCTGAGCAGAATTTCGCAGTATCCTTCGCCCCCCTCTCAAGCTATATCCACTGCGCAACGTGAGTGGGTATGGAGCCTGGCCAAAGGCTCAGGCGAGCCGGTAATAGTGCAGTTGAGCCCGTACTCATATCTGTACGACCTTTTCATTTTGAAAGGTAACAACGATAGGAAAATGCAGGTCGCCTGGTGGGTGGCCTCTGAACACTTGATCAAACAGGACTCAACACAGCGAATGCTGTGGTGGCACCTGTCCGGCGCGGCTCTGACTATATGGTTAACCAGAAACTGGACAGATCAGCAGATAACAGCAGCGGCTTTCGTCGCCCTTCAGCAGCGGGGCGAGGTATATGGTGGTCACTAGCCAACAAAGCATTGGGGAAGCGCAACGGGAGGCATAAATGCTCAGGCTGTTCCTGTTATTGACTATTTTGTGGTGTGTATTCATATCGACTGCAATGGCGTTTGCACCGGAACGCGTGCTCGCTTATGTACAACAAAGTCGTATCTGGATGTGGTACATGAAAACCATATTCAGTATTACAAGCGAATCCCTTGGTAGTAAAACGGCTGTTCGATGGGTACGCATTCAAGGAGGAATCGGTTTGATTGCGGCACTGCTTGCGCAATATGTCTGGCTTATTCATCCTGCCTCTAGCTCATAGGCGGCCGTTCAAGGTGGCCATATCCGTTGTCTGACTGCCTCACTACGTGAAGCTGCCTCTGATCAGAAGCGGTATCAAAAGTGCGACTAGCAGCTGGTTATTTGACCCGCATCAATCCTGTTGATGCGCCCATTGTCCGACCGGGTCCACAGCCAGTTATACACGTCGTATCCGCCTTCGCACTTGCCTTGCTTTCTGCCCTGGAAGTCGAAAGTCCGCCATGCGCCATTCTGATGTGAAGGCATCCCGAGCACTCTTTGAATATCTATATCTGTAGAACCTGGCCATAGGTGATTGGCAAATGACACAGGATGCAACTGTGCCGGTAACGCAGGACAGTCACTGCTCGGCCGTGCAGTCTTGAGTTTTTCGGCGACAACACTGGTCACATAGTGGCTGTCCCCGCCCATCTCGGCATTCGAGATGATCCATATCCGCACGCCGACACTTGGCTGGCTGAAGCACAACCAATACACACTTGCACCTGCATCGCCTCGATGTGCGAGGGTGCCAACGGAAGCTTCGCTCATCACCTGCGCTAGCGTTGTTTTCTCGAATTGAATGACGAACGCCCCAAGCGTAGCGCCTTGCGAAGGGGCCTCCTTCAGAGTGGCCGGCCATTCGATCACATCGAATGGGCCCATGGGCGGTGGAACAGCGGCTGTCGCGCTACAGGCGATGCTGAACGATCCGAAAAATAGCGATGACCGATTCATTGCGCGCCTCCGTTTGACTACCAACACCTCAGATCTTAGTCAACGCGATGAATTTCTGCCCTTCGCGACCGGCTGCAAACGGCCCAGAGTGTGTAAAAACGCTTCACCAAAATTGAAGTGCTCGCGTCTACGTTAAATCTGAAATTTATCGGCACGTCAGCCAGATGTGGATTTTGCGTAGAAGCGCGATTTTCAGTCCGGTTCTGAGTACCTGTCGCGCTCAAAAACGTTTTTACACAGCCTCGGCCAAAAGCAGCCCTTCACTTCGCTATTCAACTATCTCCAGAGCGTGAGAAATTACCAGTCCTTCATTTCCTATCAAAGGCATGTCATGACCGACACCTGACTCTCTCGAATCTTCTAGGCGCATGGAATGGGAATGGCGATACAGGGCTAATGCAGCGTTGCATGGAGGCCTGGGACACTCATCTACAGAGTTTGAATGATCTTGTGGTCGCTATTTTTTCGAATCAGAACATCGCGATCTGCTTATCGAGGTACAGCGCCGCCTGAAAGGACAGGAACGAGATGGAGCCGAGTACTTCGACGGCCAGCTTCTTGAAGCTATCGAATGCGTGCAATTCCGGGAGTAGTTTCATCCGGCGGGTTATTGTGCCCGACACTGCATTTCAGGCTTGGGGCACTTTCTATCCTCCGTGGCAGGCAGAAAAAGCCACTCGGAACAGCATTGACTCTCAAGAAACCCCCATGCCTGCCGAAAATAGGTACTGACATAGCTGACCTCCAGCACAATTTTTCGTGATCCACAGTGTTCGCGACTGCTTGCTGCCTCAACGGCTTTATCCGAGGCTGTGCCAGGGGCTGGTACTGTAGTGCTTTTCCAGTACTTATTAATTACATATGCGGAAATTATGCAGAACACCATCTTAGCTTGGCCTTACAACTTGATGGCGCTAATTTTTGGTGGCGTTATCATTTATTCATTGCTGCATTTTGGCACTAATAAAGAAATCGATATTTCCTTGTTAAAGGACGGCAAGTATTTTGCTTTTCGCGAAAAAGCCGGGAAGGAAAAATACAATACGACTATTTATGTAAAATCCTCCAAAAAAGTTGTAGAGATCAACGGCGTGGTGGATGGACTGGGGATAAACCAGCCTGGTCAACTTGTAGAATTTAAGTCAACCGACAAGGATTGTTTGGGTATAAAATTCAATATGATTTACATGCAATCGGTCGCCCAAATTATGGTGGTAGAGCCGTTACCGGCTGCATGTCGGATGTACGGAAATTTAAAGGATGCAGATTCGTTGGCCAAAATAGACCAGTAATCGCCGCGATTAAACTCAATCTGACATAGGCCCAAAACGATCAAAAGGGGGGGCTGAATGGAACTGCCCCTTCTCCGTGGCCGTTTCTCCACCTTTTTCTTAGGCGTACRGTTGTCGTCATCATTCATGACAGGCAGCATTCGGCCAAAAAGCGGTCTGTGGAGCGCGCCTCGTAATTCCAGGGCCACTCACAATTTTGACTCGATACGACTGACTCACTCGGGCCGGTAGCGGTAACGACTTTCCGACGCAGAATCATCATTCCCGCAGGTACAAGGCGAGTTGCACTGCGGCTCGCGGCTCGCGGATGGCCGCCGGCCACCCGCGAGCCAGTGCCATCAAGCCAGCAGCTTAAGCTCGTCTTTACCGTACTTGAGCGATTTCTCGTCTGGAATCATCAGGCCAGTGTGCTCGTTGCGCCCCTGCAGGATGAAGCGGGCGTTCGGGGTGCCCAACTGGGTAGCGGCCTGCTGGCTGTCGGCGCCGATCTCACCCTTCTTCATGCGGTTGACGATCACCCCCACCGCCGTATCGTTGAAGTCGCGCAGCATCCAGGCATCGCCATCGCTGTCGCCAGCCACCAACACCGGGCCATAGCCCTTCTGTTTAACCAGCACGTTCTTGATGCCAACGGTCTTGCCCGGCCCGTAGTTGAAGTGCCAGTCCGGCTGATAGCGAGTGGTGTACTTGCCGCCTTCCATCGCCATGCGCAGGCCGATCACGTTCTCAGGCGGAACGTCGTATCCGTAATGAGGATTGCCCGCGAACACGCGTACCACATCGTCGATGGAGGCGGTGCTGACATAGACGTCGATGCCGTTGGCGCGCAGCGTGTGCATCAGGCCGCGGATTTCCTCATGGATGCGGATGCCATGAAAGTGCGTATCCGCCACCACCCCGGCCTTGCCCGGCAACGTGCGTGAGCTCTCGTACTTGACCTTGCGCAGTGCGTCGCCGATGGCGTAGTTGTTGGAAGCCTCGGCCATCGCCTGCAACTCAGCCGTGGTCATGTTCTTGTAGAAATACAGAATCCACTTATAGCCGATCTCCACCGGGTAACTGTCGCAGATCGCGTCGTACATAAAGTAGAGCTTGGCGAGAAAATCCTTGTACTGCTCGCTGGCCTGAATCTCTTCCAGGCTCTTGTCGCCGGCGAGCCCCTTGTAGTTGGCGTGCAACCAGCGGTAATCCGCTTCTACGTCGCTGGCGATGTCTTCCATCTTGACCGGCTTGCCGTCCACCGTGGTGTAGTCCTTCATGAACGCGCCGTTCGGCACGTCCTGACGCACCACCTCAGCGAACTCATCGGGCGTCAGCTTGTACTGCAGATGATTGATCTGGTAGACCAGCAGCGCTTCTTCGCAGTCGTTCATGATGCAGGTGTTGTCCCAGTCGAACACTGCGTACGGGCGCTGGTCAGGGCGGTAGGACGCGCTCTTGACGCCGTGCTCATCGATCACCGCCTGCAGACGCTTTTGGTTGAGCGGCGACCAGCGCGCCGGGTCCAGCGCACTTGGTGTGGCCGGGGGCGTGGCGGCTTGCGTTATGCGGGACGACAACAACAGCGGACTGACAACGGAAACGGTGGCGAGGGTGTTCAGAAACTGGCGACGCTGCATGGCATAGCTCCTACTTCTAAATGAGAGGTTACAACCGAGGCGATGGCGAAAGCGTGTTTCGAAATGCGGACGAGGGGAAGAAACCGTCCGGCCACGAGGCTAGCTCCAAATACACAAAAAAACAATAATGCCTCAATATCACACAAACATGACGCGCAGGCTGCGCCAGCCCAATGATCATGAGGCCGCGCCAAACTTGACAGCGACTGACGCCTCTCCACAATGCGTGCTCGGACAGCGACTCGAACAGCAGGGACACCCGGTATGTGGCAAGAAGAGCGTTACCAGCGGATCCGCGCACTACTATCGACTTTGCAGCGCGTCACCACCGACCGCATCGTCACGGAGCTGAACGTTTCACGCGAGACGGTGCGACGCGACCTGGTCGCTCTGGAGGAACAGGGAGAGTTGAAGCGGATACACGGCGGCGCCATCCGCGTTGAGGACGAAGCGCCCATCGCCGAGCGGGCGAACATCAACGTCAAATTCAAGCGTGACCTCGCGCGCGCAGCGGTCAGTCTGCTGTCGCACGGACAGACTGTGTTTATCGACGCGGGCACCACCACCGTCATCCTCGCCGAAGAGCTGGCCAAGCTGGGAGGGCTGACCGTGATCACCAACTCGTTCAACGTGGCGCTGCAATTGCGTAATCCCGCTGTGCCAGGCGGCCAGCACAACGAGGTGATCGTACTGGGCGGTTCGCTCGGCGACCGTGCTCCCGCTACGATTGGCGGCACCACGGTGGCGGAAATTGGCCGCTATCGGGCCGACCTCGCGCTGTTATCGCCCGTCGGCATCGACGCCCAGCGCGGTGCCAGCAACTACGACCACCGCGAAGCCGAAGTGGCGCGCGCCATGGCCGACAATGCCGAAGGCGTGGTCATCCTCGCCGACTACAGCAAGATCGGCGTGGAGAGCCGCGTCGCTTTCTGCCCGCCAGAACGCATCGACGTGCTCATCACCAACCACAAGGCCAGTACCGAAGCGGCGTTCGCCGCACTGAACGCCAAGCTCAAACGTATTGTCCTGGTGTAGCAGTGGCTCGGCGGTTGCAACAGGCATTGACGCAGCGTGATGCTCCAGTGCGGCGCAACCGGGTAGATCTTGCACGACGCGACTCCGGAGCCCTCCATAACAGCCTCCCGACCTAACGTAGCCGCCAATGCTAACAGTGCTAAATGACTTCTTACGATAGCCCGCAGCCTAGATCTGGCCGCCAGCTCCATCCGTACTGCTAGATGCCTTTGGCGCGTTTAGGTTTGTGGGATGCTAACCACTCTTTCTGCTCAGCGTCTATGAAGCTGCCGAAGACGCGAAACATAGACGTCAGGTATGGCCACTTCTCCTTTGAATCAGGAACGCGTAGCAGCCAAAAAAATGGCCCGCATGCGGGCGGGCCAAATGGGAATTCTTCAAAGGAGCAGGGGTAATCTGCGCTCCATTATGTGAGCACTGCGTGAAAAGCATGTCGCCGAAACGAAAGCATTCGGTCGAAGCAAACACACTACTTTTGCTGATGCAGGTATTTCTGAATTGCATCAATTTCAAGTTTGCTTGGCTTTACACCGCTGTCAGATTTGAAGCTAGCGCTAGCCCAATGCGGCATTGGCGCCTTCAGAGGCTTCCCATGGTCGTCGATACCGCTCAGCACTGCTCGCTCAAATACTTTTGATTTCCATTCACTGGCATCTCCGGCCAGCTTAGGTGCCGATCCTCCCGTGCCTCGAGGCCCGTGACAAACAACGCAGTTATCTTGAAAAAGTGTTTCTCCATCTGGCGGTGATGCTATTGCCGATGAGCAGGTGAGTAGGGTTATGAACGTCAGAAATGCGCATTTCATTTTAGGCTCCTGGCGACCCAACGATGCCGTGAGCTGCTTAGGGGCGCTAAGTGAGAGCGTAGCAGGAGGCGAATGGCGATGGGCGAGAGGACTTCAGGTAGCGAATCCCGACACTGGGCCGGACTGCTTTCTCATGCGTGCTGGATCAGCTTGATCCGCCGCTGGACTGCGGTAAGCGACTCGCCAGCCTCCTTGACGGCTGATCTTATCTCATTCTTGGAATCCACAATTTTTTTGTGCCCAGTACTTAAGCTCGCTACCGTCCTTAACGTGAACTCTGATCTTGTCTGTGCCGCAAATGTGTTTGCGCTGCTCCATAGGGCTCTCCGTGTCTTGTTCATGATGTGAGGCGATTAAAGGATTTTAGGTATTCGGCGCGAGTACGCGCCGCTTAGCTATCCAGTCGTGCAGATATGCAGAAAAAGCGGCCCGTTTGGGGCGCTGGAGTTTTAGCGATTGACTGCTTCTGGCCGATTCTGTTGAAAAAGTCGGCCATGGTTTGCGTATCAGAAAAGTACGCGTCCGAGATTGAAATCTTTACTTTTTGCAGTGGCTTCCGGACTCAGATTTCACGTAGCAGCGTGCAAAAAAGGTGTTTTCACCAGTCAATGATC
>NZ_JBFTML010000028.1:0-65599 GCF_056396925.1 Pseudomonas sp. 05N433
GAGCCTGGTGTTCGGTTTCTCGCCGCTGTTTGCGGTGCTGGTACCGGCCGGTGTCTGCGCCCTGGCCGGGGTCTGGTTGCTGCGCCGGGCCGGTTGATTGTAGGAGCCGGCTTACTGGCGATTGCATCGCTGCGGTCATCCAGACCCACCGCGGCGTCCCCATCGCCAGCAAGCCGGCTCCTACAAAAGTCGCCAAAAACGCCCCTGTCGCAAGACCGGGGCGTTTTTGTAGGCGCCGTCTGACCTGCAAACGTGACGCTTGCGCCGTGGATCAGGTACAATTCCCGGCTATTTTTCGGCGGGCTATGCCTGCAGCCTTTTTGAGTGTTGATCCGTGAGTGATTTGAGTCATATCCGCAATTTCTCCATCATCGCCCACATTGACCATGGCAAGTCGACGCTGGCCGATCGCTTCATCCAGATGTGCGGCGGCCTTGCCGAGCGCGAAATGGAAGCCCAGGTGCTGGATTCCATGGACCTGGAACGTGAACGCGGGATCACCATCAAGGCCCACAGCGTCACCCTGTATTACAAAGCCCGCGATGGCATTAACTACCAGCTGAACTTCATTGATACCCCGGGCCACGTCGACTTCACCTATGAAGTCAGCCGGTCGCTGGCGGCTTGTGAAGGTGCGTTGCTGGTGGTCGATGCCGGTCAGGGCGTCGAGGCGCAGTCGGTTGCCAACTGCTACACGGCGATCGAACAGGGCCTGGAAGTCATGCCGGTGCTGAACAAGATCGACCTGCCACAGGCCGATCCGGAGCGCGTCAAGGAAGAAATCGAAAAAATCATCGGCATCGATGCCACCGACGCGGTCGAGTGCAGTGCCAAGACCGGCCTGGGCGTCGATGAAGTGCTCGAGCGTCTGGTTCACACCATTCCCGCGCCGACCGGCAACATCGAAGATCCGTTGCAAGCGTTGATCATCGACTCCTGGTTCGACAACTACCTTGGCGTTGTTTCCCTGGTTCGTGTGCGCCACGGTCGGGTGAAGAAGGGCGACAAGATTCTGGTCAAGTCCACCGGCAAGATCCACCTGGTGGACAGCGTCGGTGTATTCAACCCGAAGCACACCCCTACCGTCGACCTGAAGGCCGGTGAAGTAGGCTTCATCATCGCCAGCATCAAGGACATTCACGGTGCGCCAGTGGGCGATACCCTGACCTTGAGCTCGACGCCGGACGTCGATGTGCTGCCAGGCTTCAAACGCATTCAGCCGCAGGTGTACGCCGGCCTGTTCCCGGTCAGCTCCGACGACTTCGAAGACTTCCGCGAGGCGCTGCAAAAGCTCACCCTCAACGATTCGTCCTTGCAGTACACACCGGAAAGCTCAGACGCACTGGGTTTCGGCTTCCGTTGCGGCTTCCTCGGCATGCTGCACATGGAAATCATCCAGGAGCGCCTGGAGCGCGAATACAACCTGGACCTGATTACCACGGCGCCGACGGTAATCTTCGAGCTGCTGCTCAAGACCGGCGAGACGATCTACGTCGATAACCCGTCCAAGCTGCCAGACCTGTCTGCCATCGAAGACATGCGCGAGCCAATCGTGCGCGCCAATATTCTTGTGCCGCAAGAGCACTTGGGTAACGTCATTACCCTGTGTATCGAAAAACGTGGCGTACAGGTCGATATGCTGTTCCTCGGCTCCCAGGTACAAGTGACCTACGACCTGCCGATGAACGAAGTGGTGCTGGACTTCTTTGATCGTTTGAAATCCACCAGTCGCGGCTATGCTTCTCTGGACTACCATTTCGATCGTTACCAATCGGCCAGCCTGGTGAAACTGGACGTGCTGATCAACGGCGACAAGGTCGACGCTCTGGCGCTGATCGTGCACCGTGACAACTCGCACTACAAAGGTCGCCAGTTGACCGAGAAGATGAAAGACCTGATTCCGCGGCAGATGTTCGACGTGGCAATCCAGGCCGCCATTGGCGGTCAGATTGTGGCGCGTACAACCGTCAAGGCACTCAGAAAGAACGTATTGGCCAAATGCTACGGTGGTGACGTCAGCCGTAAGAAAAAGCTGCTGGAAAAGCAAAAGGCCGGTAAAAAACGCATGAAGCAGGTCGGTAACGTGGAAATTCCACAAGAAGCCTTCCTTGCCGTGCTCAGGTTGGATAGTTAGGTCCTATGTCACTAAATTTCCCGCTGTTGCTGGTCATCGCCGTGTTCGTCTGCGGCCTGTTGGCGTTGCTCGATCTGCTGTTCCTGGCGCCACGGCGCCGGGCTGCCATCAACTCCTATCAGGGGAGCGTCAGCCAGGCTGACATGGTAGTGATCGAGAAACTGAACAAAGAGCCGCTGCTGGTCGAATACGGCAAGTCGTTCTTCCCGGTGTTGTTCATCGTGCTGGTGCTGCGTTCGTTCCTGGTGGAACCGTTCCAGATTCCTTCCGGCTCGATGAAGCCAACCCTGGATGTCGGTGACTTCATTCTGGTGAACAAGTTTTCTTACGGGATCCGCTTGCCGGTGATCGACAAGAAAGTCATCGAAGTCGGTGATCCGCAGCGCGGCGATGTGATGGTGTTCCGCTACCCGAGCGACCCGAACGTCAACTACATCAAGCGTGTAGTGGGCCTGCCGGGCGATCAGATTCGCTACACCGCCGACAAGCGTCTGTTCGTCAATGGTGAGTCGATTGCCGAACAACTGGTCGGCTCCGAGCCGGGCACGTTGGGTAGCGCTGAGCTCTACAAGGAAAAACTTGGCGCCGCCGAGCACCTGATCCGCAAGGAAATGAGCCGCTACCGCGCAACGCCGGACCATTCGTGGACCGTGCCGGCCGGGCACTACTTCATGATGGGCGACAACCGCGACAACTCGAACGACAGTCGCTACTGGGATGATCCGAGCATTCCCAAGGATCTGCTGGGCATGGTTCCCGACAAGAATATCGTCGGCAAGGCCTTCGCAGTCTGGATGAGCTGGCCGGAACCCAAACTCGGTCACCTGCCGAATTTCTCGCGGGTTGGTCTGATCAAGTAATCACACACGGCGCTGTTGAACACAGCGCCGAATGCATTTCTGGAGTCGGCACAATCGGCGACAGGAGCATGAAAACAACGATATTCAGGACGTTATTTTTGAACACAGCGTTAATTGTCCCAAGCCTGCGCCGCATCAAGGCCCTGGCGGTGGAATCCAACCACGAACTCAGCGTGGGTAAACCGTGAGCGTCTCCTTAAGCCGTCTCGAGCGTCAGCTCGGTTACACCTTCAAGGATCAGGAACTGATGGTCCTGGCCCTGACTCACCGCAGTTTTGCCGGGCGCAACAACGAACGCCTGGAATTCCTCGGCGATGCCATCCTCAATTTCGTCGCCGGCGAGGCGCTGTTCGATCGCTTCCCGCTGGCCCGTGAAGGCCAGTTGTCGCGTTTGCGCGCACGCCTGGTGAAAGGTGAGACCCTGGCCGTACTGGCTCGTGGTTTCGACCTGGGTGAATACCTGCGCCTGGGCTCCGGCGAATTGAAAAGCGGCGGTTTCCGTCGCGAGTCGATTCTGGCCGATGCCCTCGAAGCGCTGATCGGTGCGATCTACCTGGACGCCGGCATGGAGGTGGCGCGCGAACGCGTGCTGGCCTGGCTGGCCGGAGAGTTCGAAGGCCTGACGCTGGTCGACACCAACAAAGATCCGAAAACCCGCCTGCAGGAATTCCTGCAGTCCCGTGGTTGTGAGCTGCCGCGTTACGAAGTGGTGGATATCCAGGGTGAGCCGCATTGCCGGACGTTCTTCGTCGAATGTGAAATCATCTTACTGAATGAAAAAAGCCGAGGTCAGGGTGTGAGTCGTCGTATTGCCGAACAGGTAGCGGCCGCCGCAGCACTGATTGCCCTGGGTGTGGAGAATGGCAATGACTGATTCAACCGCAACTCGCTGTGGCTATGTTGCCATCGTCGGCCGTCCCAACGTGGGCAAGTCCACGCTGCTGAACCACATTCTGGGTCAGAAACTGGCGATCACCTCACGCAAGCCGCAGACCACCCGCCACAACATGCTGGGCATCAAGACCGAAGGCGACGTTCAGGCGATCTACGTCGACACCCCGGGTATGCACAAGGGCGGCGAAAAGGCCCTGAACCGTTACATGAACAAGACCGCTTCGGCGGCGTTGAAAGACGTCGACGTGGTGATCTTCGTGGTTGACCGTACCAAGTGGACCGACGAAGACCAGATGGTCCTCGAGCGCGTTCAGTACGTGACCGGTCCGCTGATCGTGGCGCTGAACAAGACCGACCGCATCGAAGACAAATCCGAGCTGATGCCGCACCTGACCTGGTTGCAGGAACAGCTGCCGAACGCGCAGATCATGCCGATCTCGGCCCAGCACGGGCACAACCTTGACACGCTGGAGCGAGTGATCGCCGAGCACCTGCCGGAAAACGATCACTTCTTCCCGGAAGATCAGATCACCGACCGCAGCAGCCGCTTCCTTGCGGCGGAACTGGTACGCGAAAAAATCATGCGTCAGATGGGCGCCGAGCTGCCGTACCAGATCACCGTGGAAATCGAAGAGTTCAAGCAGCAGGGCAAAACCCTGCACATTCACGCTTTGATCCTCGTTGAACGTGACGGTCAGAAGAAAATCATCATTGGCGACAAGGGCGAGCGCATCAAGCGCATCGGCACCGAAGCGCGCAAGGACATGGAGCTGCTGTTCGACTCCAAGATCATGCTCAATCTGTGGGTCAAGGTGAAAGGTGGCTGGTCTGACGACGAGCGCGCCTTGCGTTCGCTGGGTTACGGCGACCTGTAAATCGTCCAGCAGCACATCGATTCAATTGTAGGAGCGAGCTTTTGTGGCGAGGGAGCTTGCTCCCGTTCGGCCGATCCGCGCCCGGGCGAAGCAGTTGTAAATCCTGGCATCGCGGTTTTACCTGAAACACTGAGGTGCATGGTTTTGGGGCCGCTTCGCAGTCCAGCGGGACGGTGCGGCGTTCCGACAAGCTCCCTCGCCACAGTGGATCTCCAGAGATTCGGAAACTGATGTCATCCAGCCCGCCCATCGGCCAACCCGCCTACGTGCTCCATTCCCGCGCCTACCGCGAAAGCAGTGCGCTGGTGGATTTCCTCACGCCGCAAGGTCGGCTGCGGGCGGTGTTGCGCAGTGCGCGGGGCAAGGCCGGGACGTTGGCGCGGCCGTTCGTGCCGCTGGAAGTCGAGTTCCGTGGCCGGGGCGAACTGAAGAATGTCGGCCGCATGGAAAGCGCCGGCGTTTCCACCTGGCTCAATGGCGAAGCGCTGTTCAGTGGTCTCTACCTCAACGAATTGCTGATCCGCTTGCTGCCCGCCGAAGATCCTCATCCCGCGGTTTTCGATCACTACGCCGCGACCTTGCTTGCCCTGGCCGAAGGTCGACCACTGGAACCATTGCTGCGCTCCTTCGAATGGCGACTGCTCGATGATCTCGGTTATGGCTTCGCGCTGAATACCGACATCCATGGCGACCCCATTGCGCCGGACGGTCTCTACCGCTTGCAGGTGGATGCGGGTCTTGAGCGGGTTTACTTGTTGCAACCAGGCCTGTTCAACGGTACCGAACTGCTGGCCATGGCCGATGCCGACTGGTCCGCGCCCGGTGCGCTGTCCGCCGCCAAGCGCTTGATGCGTCAGGCGTTGGCCGTTCACTTGGGTGGGCGTCCATTGGTTAGTCGTGAGTTGTTTCGAAAGCCGTAGTCTCCCCGTATGCTGTGCACCGAACTTCCCCCTTCTTCAGGAGCGCTTCCGTGACCACCAGCAATCGCATTCTTCTTGGCGTGAACATCGACCACGTTGCCACCCTGCGTCAGGCCCGGGGTACTCGTTACCCGGATCCGGTCAAGGCAGCGCTGGACGCGGAAGAGGCGGGCGCTGACGGCATCACCGTGCACCTGCGTGAAGACCGCCGGCACATTCAGGAGCGCGATGTCCTGCTGCTCAAGGACGTGCTGCAAACCCGCATGAATTTCGAAATGGGCGTCACCGAAGAAATGATGGCGTTCGCCGAGCGTATCCGCCCGGCGCACGTTTGCCTGGTGCCGGAAACCCGTCAGGAACTGACCACTGAAGGCGGTCTGGACGTAGCGGGGCAGGAAGCGCGGATCAAGGCGGCGGTGGATCGCCTGGCGAAGATTGGCTGCGAAGTGTCGCTGTTCATCGACGCTGACGAGCGGCAGATTGAGGCGTCCCGCCGTGTCGGCGCGCCGGCCATTGAATTGCACACCGGGCGTTACGCGGACGCCGAGACGCCAACCGAAGTTGCTGAAGAGCTCAAGCGTGTGGCCGATGGCGTGGCATTCGGTCTGGCCCAAGGCCTGATCGTCAACGCCGGCCACGGTTTGCACTATCACAACGTCGAGGCTGTTGCGGCAATCAAGGGCATCAACGAACTGAACATCGGCCATGCGCTGGTGGCCCATGCGTTGTTCGTCGGGTTCAAGTCGGCAGTGTCGGAGATGAAGGCGCTGATTCTGGCGGCTGCAAAAGCTTAAAGCCAAACACAAAACAGTGTGGGAATGAGCAGGCTCGCTCCCACAATTTTGATGGGGGGTGGCTATTAGAGCGGTGGGGTTTCCTGGCTCGGCTTGGTCTTGTCGACCCCCGGCACATGCAGGTTGCCCTCGGCGACCTGGGTGCCTTCGAGCTGCGGCTGCGTGACCCACGTCAGGATGTCGTAGTAGCGACGGATGTTCGCCACGAAATGCACCGGTTCGCCGCCACGGGCGTAGCCATAACGAGTCTTGCTGTACCACTGCTTCTGCGAAAGGCGGGGCAGTATTTTCTTCACGTCCAGCCATTTGTCCGGATTCAACCCTTCCTTGGCCGCCAGTTTGCGCGCGTCATCCAGGTGACCGCTGCCCACGTTGTAGGCGGCCAGCGCGAACCACGTACGATCCGGCTCCTGGATCGACTCGTCCAGTTGATCCTTCATGTAGACCAGGTATTTCGCGCCGCCCATGATGCTCTGCTTGGGGTCTAGGCGATTGGAAACGCCCATGGCTTGCGCCGTGTTCTGGGTCAGCATCATCAATCCGCGCACGCCGGTCTTGGACGTGACCGCCGCTTGCCACAGCGATTCCTGATAACCGATCGCCGCCAGCAGGCGCCAGTCGACTTTTTCTTTCTTGGCGGACGCCTTGAAGTGCTGTTCGTATTTGGGCAGTCGTTGCTGCAAGTGCTGGGCGAAGGTGGTGGCGCCCATATAGCCGAGTACGTCGACATGCCCGTAGTAGCGGTCTTTGAGGCGTTGCAGGGTGCCGTTTTGCTTTACTTTGTCGAGGTAGGTGTTGATTTCGTTAAGCAGGCTGTTGTCATCGCCGGCGGCCACGGCCCAGCTCTGGTTGCTGGCATCACCGAGGTCGAAGGCGACCCGCACATTGGGGAAGTAGACCTGGTTCATCGCCACTTCGTTGGAGTCGACCAGGGTCAGGTCGATCTGACCTTCGTCGACCATACGCAGCAGGTCGACGACTTCAACTGCGTCGGACTCTTCGTATTCAATGCCGGGATATTTCTTTTTCAGCTCTGCCAATTGCTCGGCGTGGGTGCTGCCCTTGAGCACGATGATCTTCTTGCCGACCAGATCGCCTGCGTCGGTCGGCCGCGACTGGCCGTTGCGATAGATGATCTGCGGGGTGACTTCGAGGTAGGAATGGGAAAACCGCACCTGCTTTTTGCGGTCCTCGCTGCTGACCAGGCCGGCAGCGGCCAGCACCGGGCCATTTGGCTTGCCCACCTGATTGAACAGGTCGTCGAGATTGTCGGCGGTTTCGATCTTGAGTTCGACCCCCAGATCGTCGGCGAAGCGCTTCACCAGCTCGTATTCGAAGCCGGTTTCACCATTGCGATCCTGAAAGTAGGTGGCGGGGCTGTTCCGGGTAATCACCCGCAGCACGCCATCCTCCTTTACGCGCTCCAGCGTGTTGGGTTTATCAACACAGCCACTGAGCATCAGGAAGAGTCCGGTTGCGATCAGCCATTTGGCGTACCGCGGACGCAAAGCCGTTGGGAAAAACATCTGCGCAGTATACGCAAAGGACCACGAGCGCCATATCTCGACAGAGAAGGGCTTGTCTGCTAGGGCTTCAAAAACCCGCTTGGAGCCCGCAGGAATGGGCCCGAACAGCATTTTTTGACAGAAAAAATAACCCCCGGCGCGCACCTGTTCAGGGCCCGAATACCCGGCCCGACGTTCGGGTGCAACCGCGTGCACCGTTTCGGGTGATGTCGCGGGCGGTTTAGGCTAGAATGCACGGCCTCAAAGCACACCCCTTCCCGAGGCTGTCCCGAAGATGTTGATCCTGCGCGGCGCTCCTGCCCTTTCTGCCTTTCGCCACAGCAAACTCCTTGAGCAACTGAGCCAGAAGGTTCCAGCTGTCAGCGGCTTGTATGCTGAATTCGCTCACTTCGCCGAAGTTACCGGCGTCCTGACCGGCGACGAACAGCAGGTGCTCGCGCGCCTTCTGAAGTACGGCCCTAGCGTTCCGGTACAAGAGCCCACTGGTCGTCTGTTCCTGGTATTGCCGCGTTTCGGCACCATTTCGCCGTGGTCCAGTAAAGCCAGCGATATCGCTCGCAACTGCGGCCTGACCAAGATCCAGCGCCTGGAACGCGGCATTGCGTTTTACGTCGCCGGCCAGTTCAGCGACGCCGAAGCGCAGCTGATCGCAGACGCGCTGCACGACCGCATGACCCAGATTGTGCTGGGCAACCTCGAACAAGCCTCCGGCCTGTTCAGCCACGCCGAACCCAAGCCCCTGACCGCGATCGATGTGCTGGGTGGCGGCCGCGCCGCGCTGGAAAAAGCCAACACCGAGCTGGGCCTGGCCCTGGCCGAAGACGAAATCGACTACCTGGTCAATGCCTTCCTTGGTTTGAAGCGCAACCCGCACGACATCGAACTGATGATGTTCGCCCAGGCGAACTCCGAGCACTGCCGTCACAAGATCTTCAACGCCAGTTGGGATATCGACGGTCAGAGCCAGGAAAAAAGCCTGTTCGGCATGATCAAGAACACCTACCAGATGCACAGCGAAGGTGTTCTGTCGGCTTATAAGGACAACGCCTCGGTCATCGTCGGTTCCGTGGCCGGTCGTTTCTTCCCGGACCCTGAAACCCGCCAGTACGGCGCGGTGCAGGAACCGGTGCACATTCTGATGAAAGTCGAAACGCACAACCACCCGACCGCGATTGCCCCGTTCCCGGGCGCATCCACCGGTAGCGGCGGCGAGATTCGCGACGAAGGCGCCACCGGTCGTGGCGCGAAGCCAAAGGCTGGCCTGACCGGTTTCACCGTGTCGAACCTGCAGATCCCGGGCTTCGAACAGCCGTGGGAAGTGCCATACGGCAAGCCCGAGCGCATCGTTACCGCGCTGGACATCATGATCGAAGGCCCGTTGGGCGGCGCTGCATTCAACAACGAATTCGGCCGTCCGGCGCTGACCGGCTACTTCCGTACCTTCGAACAGTCGATCACCACGCCCCATGGCGATGAAGTTCGCGGTTACCACAAGCCGATCATGCTGGCTGGCGGCATGGGCAACATCCGTGAAGAACACGTCAAGAAAGGCGAAATCGTCGTTGGCTCCAAGCTGATCGTGCTTGGCGGCCCGGCGATGCTGATCGGTCTGGGTGGCGGCGCGGCTTCCTCCATGGCCACCGGCACCAGCTCGGCAGACCTGGACTTCGCTTCCGTACAACGTGAAAACCCCGAGATGGAGCGTCGTTGCCAGGAAGTCATCGACCGTTGCTGGCAACTGGGCGACAAAAACCCGATCAGCTTCATCCACGACGTCGGCGCGGGCGGTCTGTCCAACGCCTTCCCGGAACTGGTCAACGATGGCGACCGTGGTGGCCGTTTCGAACTGCGCAACATTCCAAACGACGAGCCGGGCATGGCCCCGCACGAAATCTGGAGTAACGAATCCCAGGAACGCTACGTTCTGGCAGTCGGCCCGGCGGACTTCGAACGCTTCAAGGCGATCTGCGAGCGTGAGCGTTGCCCATTCGCGGTAGTCGGCGAAGCCACTGCCGAGCCGCAACTGACCGTGACCGACAGCCACTTCGGCAACAGCCCGGTGGATATGCCGCTCGAAGTGCTGCTGGGCAAAGCCCCGCGCATGCACCGTTCGGTGGTTCGTGAAAACGAGCTGGGCGACGATTTCGATCCGTCGACCCTCGACATCGCCAACTGCGTCGAGCGCGTCCTGCATCACCCGGCCGTGGCCAGCAAAAGCTTCCTGATCACCATCGGCGACCGCACCATCACCGGCCTCGTGGCCCGTGACCAGATGGTCGGCCCGTGGCAGGTTCCGGTGGCCGACGTTGCCGTTACCGCCACCAGCTTCGACGTTTATACCGGTGAAGCCATGGCCATGGGCGAGCGCACTCCGCTGGCCCTGCTGGACGCTCCGGCGTCGGGCCGCATGGCCATCGGCGAAACCCTGACCAACATCGCCGCCTCGCGCATCGCCAAGATCTCCGACATCAAACTGTCGGCGAACTGGATGTCCGCTGCCGGTCACCCAGGTGAAGACGCACGTCTGTATGACACCGTGAAAGCGGTCGGCATGGAACTGTGCCCTGAGCTGGGCATCACCATCCCGGTGGGCAAGGACTCCATGTCCATGGCCACTCGCTGGAACGACGAAGGTGTCGATAAGGCTGTCACTTCGCCGATGTCGCTGATCGTGACCGGTTTCGCGCCAGTGGCTGACATCCGTCAGACCCTGACCCCGCAACTGCGCATGGACAAGGGCACCACCGACCTGATCCTGATCGACCTCGGTCGCGGCCAGAACCGCATGGGTGCCTCGATCCTCGCTCAGGTTCACGGCAAGCTCGGCAAACAGGCACCGGACGTCGATGACGCCGAAGACCTGAAAGCCTTCTTCGCCGTGATCCAGGGCCTCAACGCCGACGGTCACCTGCTGGCTTACCACGACCGTTCCGACGGTGGTCTGCTGACCAGCGTGGTGGAAATGGCGTTTGCCGGCCACTGTGGCCTGAGCCTGAACCTCGACGGTCTGGCAGAGACTTCCGCCGATATCGCCGCGATCCTGTTCAACGAAGAACTGGGCGCTGTGATCCAGGTTCGCCAGGACGCCACCGCGGATATCCTCGCGCAGTTCAGCGCTGCTGGCCTGGGCGACTGCGTATCGGTGATTGGTCAGCCGATGAACAACGGCGAGATCAGCATCACGTTTAACGGCGATACCGTATTCGAAGGTCAGCGTCGTCTGCTGCAACGTCAGTGGGCTGAAACCAGCTACCAGATCCAGCGTCTGCGTGATAACGCCGACTGCGCCGAACAAGAGTTCGACGTGCTGCTGGAAGAAGACAACCCGGGCCTGAGCGTCAAGCTCAGCTATGACGTCAACCAGGACGTCGCCGCGCCTTACATCAAGAAAGGCATTCGCCCACAGGTTGCCGTGCTGCGTGAGCAGGGCGTCAACGGTCAGGTGGAAATGGCGGCCGCGTTCGACCGTGCCGGTTTCAACGCGATCGACGTGCACATGAGCGACATCCTGGCTGGCCGTGTCGACCTGAACGACTTCAAGGGCATGGTCGCTTGCGGCGGTTTCTCCTACGGCGACGTACTGGGGGCCGGCGAAGGCTGGGCCAAGTCCGCGCTGTTCAACAGTCGCGCTCGCGATGCCTTCCAGGGCTTCTTCGAACGTACCGACAGCTTCACCCTCGGCGTGTGCAACGGTTGCCAGATGATGTCCAACCTGCACGAACTGATCCCGGGCAGCGAGTTCTGGCCGCACTTCGTGCGTAACCGTTCCGAGCAGTTCGAAGCCCGCGTGGCCATGGTTCAGATCCAGGAGTCGAACTCGATCTTCCTGCAGGGCATGGCCGGTTCGCGCATGCCGATCGCCATCGCCCACGGTGAAGGCCATGCCGAATTCGCCAGCGAAGAAGCCTTGCTGCAAGCCGATCTGTCGGGTTGCGTGGCAATGCGTTTCGTCGACAACCACGGCAAGGTCACCGAGAAATACCCGGCCAACCCGAACGGCTCGCCGCGCGGTATCACCGGTTTGACCAGCCGCGACGGTCGCGTGACCATCATGATGCCGCACCCGGAGCGTGTGTTCCGCGCGGTGCAGAACTCGTGGCGTTCGGAAGACTGGAACGAAGACGCACCTTGGATGCGTATGTTCCGTAACGCTCGCGTCTGGGTGAACTAAGAGCGGGGAGCTGATTGCCGTGTACAAGCTCTGCTTTTTTGTTCCGGCCAGTCATGTTGAAGTGGTCAAAAGCGCTGTATTCGCCGCCGGTGGCGGGCGGATCGGGGCTTATGACCACTGTGCGTGGCAGGTGTTTGGCTTGGGTCAGTTTCGTCCGCTGGAGGGCAGTCAGCCGTTCATTGGCGAGGCTGGGCAGGTCGAGCAGGTTGAGGAATGGAAGGTTGAGCTTGTGGTCAGCGATGAGTTGATCCGGGCGGTGGTGGTGGCTCTGAAAGAGAGCCATCCCTATGAGACGCCGGCTTACGAGGTATGGCGGTTAGAGGATTTTTGATTCTCTGGCCGCTGCAATGAGAAACCCGCTGATTCTTCAGCGGGTTTTTTATTGCTCGGGATTTAACCTCTGACCTGATCCGTGATCTTCTGATCTATTTTTTCGAAGCCGACCGAAGGTAGCAGCCAGAACACACTTGATCATTCCCACGCTCTGCGTGGGAGTGATCATTATGGGGGGAAGTTACGGGCGGATTTCGATCATCGTGCCGTCCGGTACCAGGCCCCAGACTTCACGCATGTCCATGTTGCGCATGGCGATGCAGCCATCGGTCCAGTCCAGCGTGTGGAACAAGTCTTCCGGATTGTCTTCGGTGTCCGGGGTACCGTGGATCATGATCATGCCGCCAGGCTCGACGCCTTCGCGCCGGGCGCGGGCGGAGTCGCTGATGTTGGGGTAGGAGATGTGCATCGCCAGGTTGAAACGTTCGCTGGTCTTGCGCCAGTCCAGCCAGTAAAGGCCTTCGGGGGTGCGTTTATCACCTTCCATCAGTTTTGGGCCGATGGGGCGTTTGCCCAGGGAAATGCGATAGGTCTTGAACGGCTTGCCGTCGTTGATCAACTGCAACTGATGGGCAGATTTGAGAACCAGAACTTTTTCGATGACTTTGCCGTCCGGGGCGGCCGCGACGGAAGCCTGGGAGACTGCGACGAACGATAAGCAAAACAGGGCAAGCAACCAGCGCATTGAAACGATATCCCTAAGAGGTGTCGCGACTATTTTATTTATAGATGGTTTTTTACTAACAAGTGCTTAGATGATGGCAGGCTGAGCGAGTGGCGGGATCGATTCGGACCGCACGGGGTAGACCTCGGCCCGCCGGTCAGCGAAGAAGCATTCTAATGTACGGCCCACCGTGCGGAAAGCCAGTTCGCCCCAAGGAATATCGGCCTCTTCGAACAGCTGCACTTCCAGGCTCTCGGGGCCTGCGCGAAAATCCAGATCCACAAGCTCGGCGCGAAAGAACACATGCACCTGACTGATGTGCGGCACATCGATCAGCGTATAGATGCTCAGGTTGCGTACCCGGGCGCAAGCTTCTTCGGCGGTCTCGCGAATGGCGGCCTGTTCGATGGTCTCACCGTTTTCCATGAAACCGGCGGGCAGGGTCCAATAACCGAGCCGTGGCTCGATGGCGCGACGGCACAGCAATACCTTCGAACCCCAGGTCGGCACGCAACCGGCGACGATATTGGGGTTCTGGTAATGAATGGTATGACAGCTGTCGCAGACAAAACGCAGGCGCGAATCGCCTTCGGGAATGCGCTGGGTTACCGGGTTGCCGCATTGACTGCAATATTTCATGCTTGGGTTCCTGAATGCTGCGCCTATCTTGGCGTGCAGCGGTGTCGGTCGGCAAGTTGTCGTTTCGCGACATGAGGCTTTTCGGGGGTTGGGCGGCCGGTGCGATTGGTGCATGATGCAGGGTAAGGCACAGATCGAGAAGACTCATGCTGGACGAGCTACTGCACCGGGTAAGCAATCACACACCGCGTACGCTGGAAACCGACCGACGTTTCCCCGAAGCCGCGGTATTGGTGCCCATCACGCGCAGTGACGAACCTGAACTGGTCCTGACCCTTCGCGCCAGCGGGCTCTCGACCCATGGCGGTGAAGTCGCTTTTCCCGGCGGTCGACGCGACCCTGAAGACCCTGATCTGATCTTTACCGCTCTGCGCGAGGCCGAAGAAGAAATCGGCCTGCCGCCGGGGCTGGTCGAAGTGATCGGCCCACTGAGCCCGCTGATCTCCCTGCACGGCATCAAGGTCACGCCCTATGTCGGCGTGATTCCGGATTTCGTCGAATACCTGGCCAACGATGCCGAGATCGCCGCAGTGTTCAGCGTGCCTCTGGAATTCTTCCGCAAGGACCCGCGCGAGCACACCCACCGCATCGACTATCAGGGCCACAGTTGGTACGTGCCGAGCTATCGTTATGGCGAGTACAAGATCTGGGGGTTGACGGCGATCATGATCGTCGAGTTGATCAACCTGCTCTATGACGCGAAAATCAGCCTGCATCAACCGCCCAAGAGTTTTATCAACACCTGAAGCCATCGCTCGTATGGCGTGAATCCTGCTTTTCGCTAGTGAGCCAGCCTGGTCGTGAGGACAACAAGATGAAATACCGCCTGGGCGACGCCCGCGTCGAGACCCACCCGCAGAGCTGGGTCGCACCCAATGCCGTGCTGGTGGGCAAGGTCAAACTGGAAGAGGGCGCCAACGTCTGGTTCAACGCCGTGTTGCGTGGCGACAACGAATTGATCCTGATCGGCAAGAACAGCAACGTGCAGGACGGCACCGTGATGCACACCGACATGGGCTATCCGCTGACCATCGGTACCGGCGTGACCATCGGTCACAATGCCATGCTCCACGGCTGCACGGTGGGCGATTACAGTCTGATCGGCATCAACGCAGTGATCCTCAACGGCGCGAAAATCGGCAAGAACTGCATCATCGGCGCCAACTCGCTGATCGGTGAAGGCAAGGAAATTCCGGACGGCTCGCTGGTAATGGGCTCGCCGGGCAAGGTGGTACGCGAACTGACCGAGCCGCAGAAGAAGATGCTCGAAGCCAGCGCCGCGCACTATGTGCACAACTCGCAGCGTTATGCCCGCGATCTGGTCGAGCAGGAACAATGAGCACACCTGAACGTGAGCGACCGGTCCCGTCGCCGTGCGTGAACATTTGTGCGCTGGATGAGGATGACATTTGCACCGGGTGTCAACGCACGGTGGAAGAGATCACCCGCTGGAGCCGGATGGACAACGAGGAGCGGCGCAAGGTGCTGGGGTTGTGTCATGAGCGGGCGAAGTCGAGTGGGCTGATCTGGATGTTGCCTTCCAAATCCGATTCCTGATTTTTTGTGGTAGCGCGGCTTTTGTGGCGAGGGGGCTTGCCCCCGTTGCGTTGCGAAGCGGCGCTAAACCTGCGACTTCATTCTTTCAGGCGTACGGCGTTTGCTGATTTCACGACTGCTGCGCAGCCGAACGGGGGCAAGCCCCCTCGCCACAGGTTATCTGTGCGCTGAAGATGAAGTACCCTGTGCACAAAATTGACAGGTATCTCCCGTCCATGCTCTTCCTGATCGCCTACATCAGCAGCGTCGTGCTGATCAATTACGCCTTTTCCACCGCCCCGCACCTGGACATCATCTGGTCGGCCTGGGGTGGCCTGGTGTTCGTGCTGCGCGACATGGTGCAAACCCGCTTCGGCCATGGCGCGATCGCGGCGATGCTGGTGGCGCTGGGGCTGTCTTACGTTACCTCCGATCCCTCAATTGCTCTCGCCAGTGCCACGGCGTTCGCCGTGTCCGAGTGCATCGACTGGCTGGTGTTCAGCCTCACCAAGCGCCCGTTGCACGATCGCCTGTGGATAAGTTCGGCCCTGAGCATCCCGCTGGACACCTTCATCTTCTTCGGCATGATCGATGCGCTCACACCGGGCGTGATCTTCACTGCGCTGGGTTCGAAGTTCGCGGGCGTCACCGTGGTCTGGTTGGCCATGGCATGGCGCCTGCGCAAACAGGCTGTCGTCAGCTGAAGCCAAACCCTCAGGTTCATGTAAAATGCCGCGCTTTCTCCCCATGGGAAGCGCGCTTCCCTCGATGATCCGCTCCTTTGAGGACCTGAGATGACCCGTATCGGAACTCCATTGTCGCCAACCGCGACCCGCGTATTGATGTGTGGCTGTGGTGAGTTGGGCAAGGAAGTGGTGATCGAGCTGCAACGCCTGGGCGTTGAAGTGATTGCCGTGGATCGCTACGCCAATGCGCCGGCCATGCAAGTCGCCCATCGCAGCCATGTGATCAATATGCTCGACGGTGCCGCCCTGCGTGCGGTGATCGAAGCCGAGAAACCGCACTTCATCGTGCCGGAAATCGAAGCCATCGCCACCGCGACCCTGGTGGAGCTGGAGTCCGAAGGCTTCACCGTGATCCCGACTGCCCGCGCCGCACAGTTGACCATGAACCGCGAAGGCATCCGTCGCCTGGCCGCTGAAGAGCTGGACCTGCCGACATCGCCGTACCACTTCGCCGACACCTTCGAGGACTACCGCAAGGCAGTCGAAGACCTGGGCTTCCCGTGCGTGGTCAAACCGGTCATGAGTTCCTCGGGCAAGGGCCAGAGCCTGCTGCGCAGCGTCGATGACGTGCAGAAAGCCTGGGATTACGCTCAAGAAGGCGGCCGCGCCGGTAAAGGTCGCGTGATCATCGAAGGCTTCATCGACTTCGACTACGAAATCACTCTGCTGACTGTGCGTCACGTCGGCGGCACTACGTTCTGTGCGCCTGTCGGTCACCGTCAGGAGAAGGGCGACTACCAGGAATCCTGGCAGCCACAAGCCATGAGCCCGGTTGCTTTGGCCGAATCCGAGCGCGTCGCCAAAGCGGTCACCGAAGCCTTGGGCGGTCGTGGTCTGTTTGGCGTCGAGTTGTTCATCAAGGGTGATCAGGTGTGGTTCAGCGAAGTCTCGCCGCGCCCGCATGACACCGGTCTGGTGACCCTGATTTCCCAGGACCTGTCGCAGTTCGCACTGCACGCACGGGCGATCCTGGGCCTGCCGATTCCACTGATCCGTCAGTTCGGCCCATCGGCGTCGGCGGTGATTCTGGTGGAAGGGCAGTCGACTCAGACCGCTTTCGCCAACCTGGGTGCAGCGTTGAGCGAGCCGGATACTGCGTTGCGTCTGTTCGGCAAGCCTGAAGTCAATGGCCAGCGGCGGATGGGGGTTGCGTTGGCTCGCGACGAGTCTATCGAAGCTGCTCGTGCAAAAGCGACCCGTGCTGCTCAGGCTGTTGTAGTCGAGCTGTAAACCGAGGCGCGGCATTCGCGGGCAAGCCTCGCTCCTACAGGGATCACGTCAAGACGCAAGTGCGTTCGACAAATGACCCGTAGGAGCGAGGCTTGCCCGCGAAGCTTTTGGCTTCAGGCAACCCGATTCAAATCGTTATTGCGTGTCTCCTTCAGGCACAGCACTGCGATTAAGCTTAGTACTGCCGCCCCCGACACATACCCGCCGACATAACTCAAGCCACCCATCGCCACCAGTTTCTGCGCAAAGAACGGTGCCGCCGAGGCACCGACAATACCGCCCAGGTTGTAAGCCGCCGATGCGCCGGTATAGCGCACGTGGGTCGGAAACAGCTCCGGCAGCAGCGCGCCCATCGGCGCAAACGTCACGCCCATCAGAAACAGTTCTATGCACAGGAACAACGCCACGCCCCAGGTCGAGCCATGGGTCAGCAGCGGTTCCATCAAGAATCCGGACAGAATCGCCAGCACGCCGCCGATGATCAGCACCGGCTTACGCCCGAAACGGTCGCTGGCCCAGGCCGACAGCGGTGTTGCGGCCGCCATGAACAGCACCGCGAAACACAGCAGGGCGAGAAAGGTTTCCCGGGTGTAGCCAAGCGTCGACACACCGTAACTCAGCGAAAACACTGTCGAGATGTAAAACAGTGCATAGCACACCACCATCGACCCGGCGCCCAGCAGCATCGGTGCCCAGTATTGGCTGAACAGCTCGACCAGCGGAATCTTCACCCGCTCCTGGCGAGCCACGGCGTTGGCGAACACCGGGGTTTCGTGGAGCTTGAGGCGTACGTACAAGCCGACCATCACCAGCGCGGCACTGAGCAGGAACGGAATCCGCCAGCCCCACGAACGGAACTGCTCGTCGTTCAGGCTCATGGCCAGGGTCAGGAACAGGCCGTTGGCCGCCAGAAACCCGATCGATGGGCCGAGTTGTGGAAACATGCCGAACCAGGCGCGCTTGCCTTTGGGTGCGTTCTCCGTGGCCAGCAATGCGGCGCCGCCCCATTCGCCGCCCAGTCCCAGGCCTTGGCCGAAGCGCAGCACGCAAAGCAGGATCGGCGCCCAGGCGCCAATGCTGTCGTAACCCGGCAGTACGCCGATCAGCGTGGTGCACACGCCCATCAGCAGCAAGGACGCAACCAGTGTCGATTTGCGTCCGATGCGGTCACCAAAATGGCCGAACAACGCCGAACCCAGCGGCCGCGCAAGGAAAGCGATGCCGAAGGTGAGGAATGCCGACAGCATCTGCGCGGTGCCGGAGGTTTGTGGAAAGAACACCGGGCCGATCACCAATGCTGCGGCGGTGGCATAGACGTAGAAGTCGTAGAACTCGATGGCCGTGCCGATGAAACTCGCGGTAGCCACGCGGGTGGCGGAGTTCGTCGGTTGGGCAGGCGCGGTGTCGCTGAACGTTGTGCTGGTCGTCATGTCGTTATCCCTGACAGTCATGTGCCCCAGTGGAGCGAATTATTATGGTCGAATACCCAGGGATGTGGGTTGAGGATCGGTCGCTGTTCAAGGTAGGAACAGTCGCCGCAGTGGTACGGATGGTGTCGAAGATCTGGCCGGAACCTGCTGCATGCGGGGTAAGCATGTGGTTCGGTGGGAGGCTTGGGTAAGCCGGCTCGATTATAGGAAGGTGGCTAACTATCGAACAAGAGGGGCGGTTGTTTTAACCCGTTAACGGATAAACGCAGGCGCTGAGCTGGTATGCCAGATCAGCACGCGCGTGACGCGATTTTCTTCAGTCTCCAGAATCTCCAGCCGGTATCGTCCGATCTTCAGGCACACCGCGCTGTCCGGAATTGTCTCCAGCGCCTCGGTCACCAGGCCGTTGAGGGTTTTCGGACCATCGCTGGGCAAATGCCAGCCGAGGCTCTTGTTCAGTTCGCGGATGGACGCTGCGCCATCAATCACCAGTCGGCCATCGGCCTGCGGGTGAATGTGCGGGTTATCCAGGCTGTGCTGGCTTTCGAACTCTCCGACGATTTCTTCGAGAATATCTTCCAGGGTCACGATACCCAGTACTTCCCCGTACTCGTCGACCACCATGCCCAAGCGCCGCTGCTGCTTGTGGAAATTCAGCAATTGCAGTTGCAACGGTGTGCTTTCCGGCACGAAGTACGGTTCGTGACTGGCCGCCAGCAGCGCTTCCACAGTCAGGCTTGAATCCGGCAACAAATGACGGATCTGCCGGGTGTTGAGCACCGCTTCGACCTGGTTGATGTCGCTGTGGAATACCGGCAGGCGGGTGCGCCTGTTGTGGCGCAGTTGCTCGATGATTTCTTCGAGGGGGTCGTCCAGGTTGATCCCGTCGACGTCGCTGCGTGGCACCAGAATATCGTTGACCGTGATGTTATCCAGTGCGTGGATACCTGACAGTGGGCGATAAGCTGCATGTTCGTGATCGTCGTGCCGATCTGCCGGTGCCTCGTCTTCGCTTTGCTGCACCACGTTGATTTTGCGGGCGAATGGACGCATCAGCAGTTGGCTGATGCCATTAAGTAGCCATGCGGCGGGATAGACGATTTTCAGCGGTATGCCGAGCAGTGTGTTGCCCAAGGCCAGGACGGCATCCGGGTGGCGGGCGGCGAGGGCGCGTGGCAGATAGTCGGCGAACACCAGCAACATTGCGCCGGCACCGAGGCAGGCAATCCAGGGGCCGTTTTGCGCCCAGGTGAAAATCGCCAGCAAGGTGCTGATGACCACCACCAGCGCGCGGCACAAGGTGTTGCAGAGGATCAGGCTGTTGAGCGGGAAGCTCAGCTTGGCCACGGGTTTGTCGCTGGAACGCGAGGCCGTGCGCTGGGCCAGTAATTGCTGTTGCGCAACTTCGATGGCGGTAAACAGCCCCGACCATAAAATCAGCAGGGCCAGCACCGCGAGCATCGGTCCTATGGGCAAGTCGTCCATTAATGCCGCCCGTCAGATGTGCAGAATGTATTCGCGGACCAGTTTGCTGCCGAAATACGCCAGCATCAGCAGGCAGAAACCGGCAAGGGTCCAGCGGATGGCTTTGTGTCCGCGCCAGCCGAGACGGTTGCGCCCCCAGAGCAGCACGCTGAACACGATCCAGGCCAGGCACGCCAGCAGGGTTTTATGCACCAGGTGCTGGGCGAACAGGTTCTCGACGAACAGCCAGCCGGAAATCAGCGACAACGACAGCAGGCTCCAGCCGGCCCAGAGGAAACCGAACAGCAGGCTTTCCATGGTTTGCAGCGGCGGGAAGTTCTTGATCAGCCCGGACGGATGCTTGTGCTTGAGCTGATGGTCCTGAACCAGCAGCAGCAAGGCCTGGAACACCGCGATGGTGAACATGCCGTAAGCGAGGATCGACAAGAGAATGTGGGCGAGAATGCCTGGCTCTTCGTCGATGACCTGCACCGTGCCGGCGGGGGCGAACTGTGCCAGCAACACTGTTGCGGCGCCCAGCGGGAACAGCAATACAAGCAGGTTTTCCACTGGAATCCGTGAGCAGGCCAGCAGGGTCAGGGCGATGACCGCTGCGGCAATCAGGCTGGCGGCGCTGAAAAAGTCCAGGGCCAGGCCGACCGGAGTCAGCAGATAGCTGATCAGGCTGGCGCTGTGGGCCAGCACGGCCAGTACGCCGAGCGTGACCAGCAGGCGTTTGTTCGCCTTGGCACCGGTGGCCAGGCGAGTGCCTTGATAGAAGGTCGCAGCGGCATATAAGCAGGCGGCGGCGAGGGTGGTAAGCAAGCTGGGTGACAAGGGGAGCATAAATCCTGTTAGGCAGGCCCGAAAGGCGTTGAGTTTGGCATAGAACCCATACGGCACGAAAGACCATACAAGCTGACGGCGAGGTGTCCGCCAGACGCAGTCTTCGCTATAATCCGCGACCTGCCCACGCCGCAGGCTCGCCGAGCACATGTTGATTCCGGTCTGGGCCGCCATTATCCCGGTCTACACAGGGCCTGAAAGGATCGCGCAATGTTTGAAAACTTAACCGACCGTCTCTCGCAGACGCTGCGCCATGTCACCGGCAAGGCCAAGCTGACCGAAGACAACATCAAAGACACCCTGCGCGAAGTGCGCATGGCGTTGCTCGAAGCCGACGTCGCCTTGCCGGTGGTCAAAGACTTCGTCAATTCGGTGAAGGAGCGCGCTGTCGGCACCGAGGTGTCGCGCAGCCTGACGCCGGGCCAGGCCTTCGTGAAGATCGTCCAGGCCGAACTCGAAAGCCTGATGGGCGCGGCCAACGAAGATTTGAACCTGAGCGCCGTTCCACCGGCCGTGGTTCTGATGGCCGGTTTGCAGGGTGCGGGTAAAACCACCACCGCCGGCAAACTGGCGCGCTTCCTTAAAGAGCGCAAGAAGAAGTCGGTCATGGTCGTGTCCGCGGACGTTTACCGTCCGGCGGCGATCAAGCAGCTGGAAACCCTGGCCAACGACATCGGCGTGACGTTCTTCCCGTCCGACCTGAGCCAGAAGCCGGTTGACATCGCTCAAGCGGCTATTAAAGAAGCCAAGCTGAAATTCATCGACGTGGTCATCGTCGACACCGCCGGTCGTTTGCACATCGACGAAGAGATGATGGGCGAGATCAAGGCGCTGCACGCCGCGATCAATCCGGTCGAAACCCTGTTCGTGGTCGATGCCATGACCGGCCAGGACGCCGCCAACACGGCCAAGGCCTTCGGTGATGCATTGCCGCTGACCGGTGTGATCCTGACCAAGGTCGACGGTGATGCCCGTGGCGGTGCCGCACTGTCGGTACGTGCCATTACCGGCAAGCCGATCAAGTTCATCGGTATGGGCGAGAAGAGCGAAGCGCTCGAGCCGTTCCACCCTGAGCGTATCGCATCGCGCATCCTCGGCATGGGCGACGTGCTCAGCCTGATCGAACAGGCCGAAGCGACCCTCGACAAGGACAAGGCCGACAAGCTGGCCAAGAAGCTGAAGAAGGGCAAGGGCTTCGACCTCGAAGACTTCCGCGATCAGCTGCAACAGATGAAGAACATGGGCGGTCTCGGCGGCCTCATGGACAAACTGCCGAATATCGGTGGTGTGAACCTGGCGCAGATGGGCAATGCCCAGGGCGCGGCAGAGAAGCAATTCAAGCAGATGGAAGCCATCATCAATTCCATGACCCCGGCCGAGCGCCGCGACCCTGAGCTGATCAGTGGTTCGCGCAAGCGCCGGATCGCCATGGGTTCCGGCACCCAGGTGCAGGACATCGGTCGCTTGATCAAGCAGCACAAGCAGATGCAGAAGATGATGAAGAAATTCTCCGCGAAAGGCGGAATGGCCAAAATGATGCGCGGCATGGGCGGTATGTTGCCCGGCGGCGGCATGCCCAAGATGTAAAGAATTCGCGCAGGAGCTTGCTCCTGCGCCGACCCACACGGACGTGGGATCTCCAGCAAACCCGCACTTGGCGGGAGCTGACTGGCCATCTTCAGCGATGGCTCTATAGCAAATCTGGATGGCACGCCGATAGGCGCCGGAAAAAGACATTTGCAAAAGTCCGGATATTCCTTAGAATATGCGGCCTTTCGGGCACCTATGCCCGCTGTGCATTTAGATTTGCAGCACCGACTACAGGAACGATGTTCACATGCTAACAATCCGTCTTGCCCTTGGCGGCTCCAAAAAGCGCCCGTTTTACCACTTGACCGTAACCGACAGCCGCAACCCGCGTGACGGTTCGCACAAGGAACAGGTTGGTTTCTTCAACCCTGTTGCTCGTGGTCAAGAAGTTCGTCTGTCCGTGAACCAAGAGCGCGTAGCCTACTGGCTGAGCGTTGGTGCACAGCCTTCTGAGCGCGTTGCTCAGTTGTTGAAGGAATCTGCTAAGGCTGCGGCCTGAGCAATATGAACGCGACGCCAGCTGTTGCTGATGATTTGATCGTTATCGGCAAGATTTATTCTGTTCACGGCGTTCGCGGCGAAGTGAAGGTGTATTCCTTTACTGATCCGATTAAAAACCTGTTGGACTACAAAACCTGGACGCTCAGGCGCGAAGGCAGCGTAAAACAGGTCGAGCTGGTCAGCGGACGCGGGAACGACAAGTTCCTGGTCGCAAAGCTCAAGGGTCTTGATGATCGTGAAGAAGCTCGTCTTCTGGCTGGTTATGAGATCTGCGTGCCGCGCAACCTGTTCCCTGAATTGACCGATGGCGAGTACTACTGGTACCAGCTGGAAGGTCTGAAGGTCATCGATACTCACGGGCAATTGTTCGGGAAAATCGATCATCTTCTGGAAACCGGCGCCAATGATGTAATGGTGGTCAAGCCTTGCGCTGGCAGCCTGGATGATCGCGAACGCCTGTTGCCGTATACCGAGCAATGCGTGTTGGCCGTCGATCTGGCAGCGGGCGAGATGAAGGTGGAATGGGATGCGGACTTCTAAACGTGGCTAACCTGCGCGTAGAAGTGATCAGTTTGTTTCCCGAGATGTTCTCCGCCATCAGCGAGTACGGCATCACCAGTCGGGCGGTGAAACAGGGGTTGTTGCAGCTTACCTGTTGGAATCCGCGAGACTACACGACGGATCGACATCACACTGTGGATGATCGCCCATTTGGCGGTGGTCCGGGCATGGTGATGAAGATCAAGCCCCTGGAAGATGCTCTGGTTCAGGCCAAGGCAGCAGCCGGGGAGGCGGCGAAGGTAATTTACCTGTCCCCCCAAGGCCGTCAACTGACACAGTCGGCGGTGCGCGAGTTGGCGAATCTGGATGCATTGATCCTGATTGCCGGCCGCTATGAAGGCATTGACGAGCGTTTTATTGATGCTCATGTCGATGAAGAGTGGTCGATTGGCGACTATGTACTGTCTGGCGGCGAGCTGCCGGCGATGGTCCTGATCGATGCGGTTACACGACTGCTGCCTGGAGCTTTAGGGCATGCGGACTCCGCTGAGGAAGATTCCTTTACGGATGGTTTGCTGGATTGCCCGCACTACACCCGACCGGAGGTGTATGCGGATCAGCGTGTTCCCGACGTATTGCTAAGTGGCAATCACGCGCACATCCGGCGTTGGCGTTTACAGCAGTCCCTTGGTCGGACCTATGAACGACGCGCCGATCTTCTGGAAAGCCGCTCGCTTTCTGGAGAAGAGAAGAAGCTGCTCGAGGAATACATCCGCGAGCGGGACGATAGTTAACAACGTATCGATGGTAGATCCGACGATTTACCTTAGGAGCACAGCATGACTAACAAAATCATCCTTGCACTCGAAGCAGAGCAGATGACTAAAGAGATCCCTACCTTTGCCCCGGGCGACACCATTGTCGTTCAGGTGAAAGTGAAGGAAGGCGATCGTTCGCGTCTGCAAGCGTTCGAAGGCGTAGTTATCGCCAAGCGTAACCGCGGCGTAAACAGTGCTTTCACCGTTCGTAAAATCTCCAACGGTGTTGGCGTAGAGCGTACTTTCCAGACCTACAGCCCGCAAATCGACAGCATGGCTGTCAAGCGTCGCGGTGATGTACGTAAGGCCAAGCTGTACTACCTGCGTGACCTGTCCGGTAAAGCAGCTCGCATCAAGGAAAAACTGGCTTAAGTCCAGCTTCCGATGCCGAAAGCCTGGCCTGTTCAGGTTGGCTTTTCAAGAAAATGCCTCGTATCGAAAGATGCGGGGCATTTTTCGTTATGGCTGCATATATAAAAAACTGCGGCGCTCTTTCTGTAGCTGCTGCCGAAGGCTGCGTCTGGCTGTAGCAGCTGTCGAGCTCCAGCGAGGCTGCGTCCGGCTGCGAAGCAGTCGTGAATCCGGCTAATGCGGTCTGTCTGGCGTGCCGTAATCTCTGATTATGCGACTGCTGCGTCCGAGCGCAGGCTTCGCCAGCTGCTACGGATTGCGTTACGGCTTAACTTGGTCGTATTAGTCGCACAAAAGAAAACGCCCCGAACCAGTCGGGGCGTTTGCTTTAAGTGTTGCGGCTTTTTGGGCTTGGGTGCTTAGCGCTTCAGCGAAGCTGGCAGGTGTGGCTGGATCGCTGTCAGTACTGCCTTGAAGCACTTGGTGTTGCCGGCAACGACGTGACCTTTCTCCAGGAAGTCGTGACCGCCGGTGAAGTCGCTCACCAAGCCGCCGGCTTCCTGGATCAACAGGGCGCCTGCAGCCATATCCCACTCGGACAGGCCTGACTCCCAGAAGGCGTCGAAACGGCCGGCAGCCACGTAGGCCAGGTCGAGGCTTGCCGAGCCGGCGCGGCGGATGCCGGCGGTCTGGCCAACCAGGGCGCGGAACATGCCCAAGTAGTTGTCGAGGTTGTCCATCTGGTCGTCACGGAACGGGAAGCCGGTACCCAGCAGGGCGCCGTCCAGGCTGGTACGGCCGCTAACGCGCAGGCGACGACCGTTCAGTTGAGCGCCGCGACCACGGCTGGCGGTGAATTCTTCCTGGCGAACCGGGTCCAGAACAACAGCGTGTTCCAGGCGGCCGCGGTATTTGCAGGCGATGCTGACAGCGAAGTGAGGAATGCCGCGCAGGAAGTTGGTGGTGCCGTCCAGTGGGTCGATGATCCACAGGTATTCTTCGCCTTCGATGCCGGTGCCGGCGTGCAGGCCGGTTTCTTCACCCATGATCGAGTGATTCGGGTAGGCCTTGCGCAGTGCGTCGATGATTTTCTGTTCGGCGGCGCGATCCACCTCGGATACATAATCCTTGGCGTCTTTTTCGTCGACCTTGATGGTATCCAGGCGCTCGATGGAGCGGAAGATCAATTCACTGGCGCTGCGGGCGGCGCGCAGCGCGATATTCAGCATGGGCTGCATGGATGTGTCACCTAAGGTTGTTAAAGAAAGCCGGGCATTCTATCAGAAAGTTTCTACAGGAGAAGGTCGACGTTCGCTTTCATGGCTTAACGGTAGGAGGAGCTGTAAGATTCGGCTCCCCCATTCAATGTTCGAGAGCGCCTCCCTTGCTGCAAAACATTCGTGTCGTCCTGGTCAATACCAGTCATCCCGGAAATATCGGCGGTGCTGCGCGTGCCATGAAGAACATGGGCCTGTCGCGACTGGTGCTGGTCGAGCCGCGGTTGTTCCCGCACCACGAGGCCGATGCGCGTGCGTCCGGCGCCGGGGACATCCTTGAAAACGCGCAAGTCGTCGCCACCTTGGAAGATGCCTTGGTCGGCTGCAATCTGGTGCTGGGTACCAGTGCTCGTGATCGTCGCATTCCCTGGCCGTTGCTCGATCCCCGTGAGTGCGGTGCAAGGGTGGTCGAGGAGGCGGGGCAGGGTGCCGAGATCGCATTGGTGTTCGGTCGTGAAGATTCCGGCCTGACCAACGAAGAGCTGCAGCGATGTCATTATCACGTGCACATTCCATCAGACCCCGAGTTCAGTTCGCTGAACCTCGGGGCGGCGGTGCAGGTGTTGAGCTATGAAGTGCGCATGTCCTGGCTAGCGGCCCAGGGTCAGCCGAGCAAGGTCGAGAAGGAGGAAGTGGCGTCCACCAAGAGTGGTGAGCTGGCGACCATGGATGAGCTGGAGCGATTCTATGAGCACCTGGAGCAAACCCTGGTGGCCATCGAATTCCTCGATCCGGAAAAGCCACGGCACTTGATGGCGCGCCTGCGCCGGTTGTACGGACGCAGCTCGGTCAGCCGAGCGGAAATGAATATATTGCGTGGCATCCTCACGGAAACCCAGAAGGCGGCCCGTGGCGAGCTTCTAAAGCGGAAGGATTAATGATGTTCGAGCGTTTGCGTGAAGATATCCAAAGTGTTTTTCATCGTGACCCGGCGGCGCGTAATGCTTTTGAGGTCCTGACCTGCTATCCGGGCATGCATGCCATCTGGATCCATCGCCTGTCATCGCTCCTGTGGCGCACAGAGCTGAAATGGCTGGCGCGGCTGGTGTCGAACTTCGGTCGCTGGTTGACCGGGATCGAGATTCATCCGGGGGCCAAGGTCGGTCGTCGCTTCTTTATCGACCATGGCATGGGCATCGTTATTGGTGAGACTGCCGAGATCGGCAACGATGTCACCCTTTATCAGGGCGTGACCCTTGGTGGCACCAGCTGGAACAAGGGCAAGCGTCACCCGACCCTGGAAGACGGCGTGGTGGTTGGCGCGGGCGCCAAGGTGCTCGGCCCATTCACTGTCGGTGCCGGGGCCAAGGTGGGTTCCAATGCCGTGGTCACCAAGGCAGTTCCGCCGGGTGCGACGGTGGTGGGGATTCCGGGGCGGATTATCGTCAAGTCCGACGATGAGCAGGATGCCAAGCGCAAGGCCATGGCCGAGAAGATCGGCTTCGATGCCTACGGTGTCGGCGAAGACATGCCGGACCCGGTGGCCCGGGCGATTGGTCAGTTGCTCGATCACTTGCAGGCGGTCGATGGGCGTCTGGAGGGTATGTGTGGAGCGCTGAAGGATCTGGGCAGTAATTACTGTGCCAAGGATCTGCCTGAACTGCGTGAAGAAGACTTTGCCTGTGTGAAGGGCAAGGACGAAAGCAGGGCCAGCTGATTCACGGCAGGGTCGCATTCAGGCATTTGCACCGCGCTGGTTGGTGTGCCATTGCACCGTAGACCCTGCTATGATGCGCGCGCTCTTTTGCGGGTAAACCTGAGTAATACGCTAGGTCTTATAGTTGACTTAAATACTCGGGAATTGCATACTCGCCCCATTCCGAACTCCGTGGTAATTGTCCATGCGACTGACTACAAAAGGCCGATACGCCGTGACCGCCATGCTTGACCTGGCGTTACACGCGCAGCACGGGCCGGTGTCCCTGGCCGATATCTCCGAGCGCCAAGGCATCTCCCTGTCCTACCTCGAGCAGCTTTTCGCCAAATTGCGCCGTAGCAATCTGGTGTCCAGTGTTCGCGGTCCGGGCGGTGGCTACCAATTGTCCCGCGACATGCAGGGCATCCAGGTCGCCCAGGTAATCGATGCGGTCAACGAATCGGTCGATGCAACCAAGTGCCAGGGCCAGGGCGATTGCCATTCCGGCGACACCTGTCTGACTCACCATTTGTGGTGCGATCTTAGCCTGCAGATTCACGAATTTCTGAGCGGTATCAGCTTGGCTGACCTTGTAACTCGCCGTGAGGTGCAAGAAGTAGCCCAGCGTCAGGACCAGCGTCGTTGCAACAGCAAGGCGCCACGCCTGGACAAGATTGAAGCGTCCGCCGTCGAATGACAGCCAAAGAGCTAGCGGCACGCCAGCCAGCCTGATTTAGGAGATAGTCCATGAAATTGCCGATTTACCTTGATTACTCTGCGACCACCCCGGTTGATCCGCGTGTCGCGCAAAAGATGAGTGAATGCCTGCTGGTCGACGGAAACTTCGGTAACCCGGCGTCCCGTTCCCACGTGTTCGGCTGGAAAGCCGAAGAGTCCGTCGAGAACGCTCGTCGTCAGGTCGCTGATCTGGTTAACGCCGACCCGCGTGAAATCGTCTGGACCTCCGGTGCCACCGAGTCCGACAACCTGGCAATCAAGGGGGCGGCGCATTTCTACTCCACCAAAGGCAAGCACCTGATCACCACCAAGATTGAGCACAAGGCTGTCCTCGACACCATGCGCCAACTGGAGCGTGAAGGTTTCGAAGTGACCTACCTCGATCCTCGTGAAGATGGCCTGGTCACTCCGGAAATGGTCGAAGCTGCCCTGCGTGACGACACCATTCTGGTATCGGTCATGCACGTGAACAACGAAATCGGCACCATCAACGACATCGCCGCCATCGGTGAGCTGACCCGCTCCCGGGGTATTCTGTTCCACGTCGACGCCGCTCAGTCCACCGGCAAGGTCGAGATCGACCTGTCGAAACTGAAAGTTGACCTGATGTCGTTCTCTGCCCACAAAACCTATGGCCCTAAAGGCATCGGCGCGCTGTACGTCAGCCGCAAGCCGCGTGTGCGCATCGAAGCGACCATGCACGGCGGCGGTCATGAGCGTGGCATGCGTTCCGGCACCCTGGCGACTCACCAGATCGTCGGCATGGGCGAAGCGTTCCGTGTGGCCAAGGAAGACATGGCTGCCGAGAATGCACGCATCAAAGCGCTGAGCGACCGTTTCTTCAAACAGGTTGAAGGCCTGGAAGAGTTGTACGTCAACGGCAGCATGACCGCCCGCGTACCGCACAACCTGAACCTGAGCTTCAACTACGTCGAAGGCGAGTCGCTGATCATGGCGCTCAAGGATCTGGCGGTTTCGTCGGGTTCGGCCTGCACCTCGGCATCGCTTGAGCCTTCGTACGTGCTGCGCGCCCTGGGCCGCAACGACGAACTGGCACACAGCTCGATTCGCTTCACCTTCGGCCGTTTCACCACCGAAGAAGAAATCGACTACGCCGCGCAGAAAGTCTGCGAGGCCGTCACCAAGCTGCGCACTCTGTCGCCGCTGTGGGACATGTACAAAGACGGCGTCGACATTTCGAAAATCGAGTGGGCGGCACACTGATATTCAAGTCGCCGCAACCGGGCCCTGCGAATCCACGATTGGCAGGGCTTCAAGAGCGACTCCTGATGAGTGAGGATTAAGAATCATGGCTTACAGCGAAAAGGTCATCGACCACTACGAGAACCCGCGCAACGTCGGCAAGATGGATGCAGAAGATCCTGATGTCGGCACCGGCATGGTCGGCGCTCCGGCGTGCGGTGATGTGATGCGTCTGCAGATCAAGGTCAACGAACAAGGCATCATCGAAGACGCCAAGTTCAAGACTTACGGTTGCGGTTCGGCAATCGCCTCCAGCTCCCTGGCGACCGAGTGGATGAAAGGCAAGACTCTGGATGAAGCAGAGACCATCAAGAACACTCAACTGGCCGAAGAACTGGCCCTGCCGCCAGTGAAAATTCACTGCTCCGTACTCGCTGAAGACGCTATCAAGGCGGCCGTTCGCGACTACAAGCAGAAGAAAGGCTTGATCTGACTTTCAAGATTTGGCGACGAGTAAGGAGTCACCGATGGCTATCAGCATGACAGAAGCGGCTGCTCAACACGTGCGACGCTCCCTCAACGGGCGCGGCAAGGGTGATGGGATTCGTCTGGGTGTTCGCACCACGGGCTGTTCCGGCCTTGCCTATGTGCTGGAGTTTGTCGACGAGGTGGGCGCGGACGATCAGGTGTTCGAAAGTCACGGCGAGAAAGTGATCATCGACCCGAAAAGCCTGGCCTACCTGGACGGCACCGAGCTTGATTTCGTCAAGGAAGGGTTGAACGAAGGCTTCAAGTTCAACAACCCCAACGTACGCGGTGAGTGTGGCTGCGGCGAAAGCTTCAATATCTGAGGCTGCTCGTGGGTACTCCTTGTCATTTCGCTTTATTTGAGCTGCAACCGAGTTTCAATCTGGACCTCGATCAGCTGGCTACGCGCTACCGTGAGTTGGCGCGCGGCGTTCATCCGGACCGCYTTGCCGACGCTTCCGAGCGTGAGCAGCGGCTGGCGCTCGAGCAATCCGCGAGCCTCAACGAGGCCTACCAGACGCTCAAAAGCCCCCCCAAGCGCGCGCGATACTTGCTCGCATTGAGTGGTGGCGAGTTGCCGCTGGAGGTCACGGTGCATGATCCGGAGTTTCTTCTGCAGCAGATGGAGTTGCGTGAAGAGCTCGAGGATCTGCAGGACAGCGCCGACATGGCGGGTATTGCCACGTTCAAGCGCCGTCTCAAGGCAGCTCAGGATGAACTGAACCAAAGCTTCGCAGCTTGCTGGAATGATGCGGCGCAACGCGAACGGGCCGAACGCCTGATGCGGCGCATGCAGTTCCTCGACAAGCTCACCTACGAAGTGCGCCAGTTAGAAGAGCGCCTCGACGATTAACCCAGTGCCGCTCCGGTCGCACGCCTGATATACAGATAAGTCCTGATCACGATGGCCCTACTGCAGATCGCCGAACCCGGCCAAAGTCCTCAACCGCACCAGCGTCGTCTGGCTGTGGGGATCGACTTGGGCACTACCAATTCGCTGGTCGCTGCATTGCGCAGTGGTCTTTCCGAGCCTCTGGCCGATGCGCAAGGGCGGGTTATCCTGCCGTCTGCCGTGCGCTATCACGCCGATCGCGTCGAGGTCGGCGAATCGGCCAAACTGGCTGCCGCTACCGATCCTCTGAACACTGTGCTGTCGGTCAAGCGCTTGATGGGACGTGGTTTGTCCGACGTCAAGCAATTGGGCGATCAGCTGCCATACCGTTTTGTCGACGGCGAGTCGCACATGCCGTTCATCGACACGGTGCAAGGCCCGAAAAGCCCGGTCGAAGTCTCCGCCGATATCCTCAAGGTGCTGCGTCAGCGTGCCGAAGCGACCTTGGGTGGCGAACTGGTCGGCGCAGTGATCACCGTTCCGGCCTATTTCGATGATGCTCAGCGTCAAGCCACCAAGGATGCGGCCAAGCTGGCCGGCCTGAACGTGCTGCGCTTGCTCAATGAACCGACCGCTGCTGCGGTGGCTTACGGTCTGGATCAACAGGCTGAAGGCCTGGTTGCCATTTATGACCTGGGCGGTGGCACCTTCGATATTTCGATTCTGCGTCTGACCGGCGGTGTGTTTGAAGTGCTGGCTACCGGTGGCGACAGCGCGTTGGGTGGCGATGACTTCGATCACGCCATTGCTGGCTGGATCATCGAGAGTGCCGGTCTGTCGGCCGACCTCGATCCGGGCGAGCAGCGCAATCTGCTGCAAACCGCGTGTGCGGCCAAAGAAGCCCTGACTAGTGCCTCGTCCGTCGAAGTCGCATATGGCGACTGGAAGGCGGGGCTGACCCGTGAAGCGTTCAATGCGCTGATCGAGCCGATGGTTGCCCGCAGCCTGAAAGCCTGTCGTCGCGCGGTGCGTGATTCCGGCATTGAGCTGGAAGACGTTCATGCGGTGGTCATGGTCGGCGGCTCGACTCGCGTACCGCGCGTTCGCGAAGCCGTTGCGCAAGCCTTCGGTCGCGAACCGCTGACCGAAATCGACCCGGACCAAGTCGTGGCCATCGGTGCCGCGATCCAGGCCGATACCCTGGCTGGCAATAAGCGTGACGGCGGCGAACTGTTGTTGCTCGACGTGATTCCGTTGTCCCTGGGGCTGGAAACCATGGGCGGCCTGATGGAGAAGGTGATTCCGCGCAACACCACCATCCCTGTCGCCCGGGCCCAGGACTTCACCACTTATAAAGACGGCCAGTCGGCCATGGCGATCCACGTATTGCAGGGCGAGCGTGAGTTGATCAGCGACTGCCGCTCCCTGGCACGCTTCGAATTGCGCGGTATTCCAGCGATGGTTGCTGGTGCGGCGAAAATTCGCGTGACCTTCCAGGTCGATGCCGACGGTCTGCTCAGTGTCTCGGCCCGCGAATTGGGTTCGGGTGTCGAAGCCAGCATTCAGGTCAAACCGTCCTACGGCCTGACCGACGGCGAAATCGCCAAAATGCTCAAGGATTCGTTCCAGCACGCCAATGACGACAAGGTTGCCCGCGTATTGCGTGAACAGCAGGTCGATGCCCAGCGCCTGATCGAAGCAGTGCAGGGTGCTCTGGATGTCGACGGCGAACGCTTGCTCGACGCCGAAGAGCGCATGGTCATCGAATTGCAGATGCAGGAACTGACCGAATTGATGAAAGGCACCGATGGTTACGCCATTGAGCAGCAGACCAAACATCTGTCGCAAGTGACCGATGCCTTTGCTGCCCGCCGCCTGGACTCGACGGTGAAAGCCGCTCTGGCGGGGCGCAATCTGAATGAAATCGAGGAATAATTGATGCCGCAGGTCATTTTTCTGCCACACGAGAAGTTTTGCCCGGAAGGCATGGTTGTGGAGGCTGAGCCCGGCATATCCATTCTCGAGCTGGCCCATGAACACCATATCGAGATGGAAAGCGCCTGTGGCGGCGTCTGCGCGTGCACCACTTGTCACTGCATCATTCGTGAGGGTTTCGACTCGCTGGAAGAGGCTGATGAGCTGGAGGAAGACTATCTTGATAAGGCTTGGGGGCTGGAAGCCCAGTCGCGTCTGGCCTGTCAGGCAAAAGTCGGGACTGAAGACCTGACCGTCGAAATTCCGAAGTACTCGCTCAACCATGCCGCCGAAGCGCCGCACTGATTCAAGGAACTTTCATGAGCCTGAAATGGGTTGATGTGCTGGAAATCGCGATCCAGCTGGCTGAGTCAAAGCCGGATGTGGACCCGCGTTACGTGAACTTCGTCGATCTGCACCAGTGGGTGCTGGCATTGCCGGAGTTCAGTGATGATCCGACACGCGGTGGCGAGAAGGTGCTTGAAGCCATTCAGGCCGCCTGGATCGAAGAAGCAGACTGAGTCTGCACCGTACGCAGTTAGGCAATACCAAAGAACCCGCGTATAATTCGCGGGTTTAATTTTTCGCAAATTACCGTTTCTGGAGTTACACCATGGCTGTTCAACGTACTTTCTCCATCATCAAGCCTGACGCTGTTGCTAAAAATGTCATCGGCGAGATCACCACTCGTTTCGAAAAAGCAGGCCTGCGCGTTGTAGCTTCGAAACTGAAGCAACTGTCCAAAGCCGAAGCTGAAGGCTTCTACGCTGAGCACAGCGCTCGTGGTTTCTTCAACGACCTGGTTGCTTTCATGATTTCCGGTCCGGTTGTCGTTCAGGTTCTGGAAGGCGAAAACGCTATCGCTCTGAACCGTGAGCTGATGGGCGCTACCAACCCTAAAGAAGCTGCTCCTGGCACCATCCGCGCTGACTTCGCTGATTCCATCGACGCCAACGCTGTACACGGTTCGGACTCCGAAGCCGCTGCTGCTCGCGAAATCTCGTACTTCTTCGCAGCTACTGAAGTAACCACTCGCTAAGCATTGGCTTAAGAGTGAAGGTGAATCCATGACTACATCGACTGTAAAAACCAACCTGCTGGGTCTGACTCAACAGGAAATGGAAAAATTCTTCGACTCGATCGGGGAGAAGCGTTTCCGTGCCGGTCAGGTAATGAAATGGATTCACCACTTTGGCGTCGATGATTTCGACGCCATGACGAACGTCAGCAAGGCCTTGCGTGAAAAGCTCAAGGCTGTTGCTGAAATTCGTGGTCCGGAAGTGGTCAGCGAGGACATCTCCAGCGACGGTACCCGTAAGTGGGTGGTGCGCGTGGCGTCCGGCAGCTGCGTCGAGACCGTTTACATTCCCCAGGGCAAACGCGGCACCTTGTGCGTTTCGTCCCAGGCAGGCTGTGCCCTGGACTGCAGTTTCTGCTCCACCGGCAAGCAAGGTTTCAATAGCAACCTCACCGCCGCGGAAGTCATCGGCCAGGTGTGGATTGCCAACAAATCCTTTGGCAGCGTCCCGGCAACCGTCGACCGTGCCATCACCAACGTGGTGATGATGGGCATGGGTGAGCCGCTGCTGAACTTCGACAACGTCGTGGCCGCCATGCATCTGATGATGGATGACCTGGGCTATGGCATCTCCAAGCGCCGCGTAACCCTGTCGACTTCGGGTGTGGTGCCGATGATCGATGAGCTGTCCAAGCACATCGATGTTTCCCTGGCGTTGTCCCTGCACGCACCAAATGACGCATTGCGTAACCAATTGGTGCCGATCAACAAGAAGTATCCGCTTAAGATGCTGCTGGAATCGTGTCAGCGCTACATGTCGTCCCTKGGCGAAAAGCGCGTACTGACCATCGAGTACACCTTGCTCAAGGACATCAATGACAAGGTCGAACACGCGGTCGAAATGATCGAGTTGCTCAAGAATGTTCCGTGCAAGATCAACCTGATTCCGTTCAACCCGTTCCCGCACTCCGGTTACGAGCGTCCGAGCAACAATGCGATTCGCCGTTTCCAGGATCAGCTTCACCATGCAGGCTTCAACGTCACCGTGCGTACCACTCGCGGTGAAGACATCGATGCCGCGTGTGGCCAATTGGTAGGGCAGGTGCTGGATCGCACCCGTCGCAGCGAACGTTATATCGCCGTGCGTGAGTTGAGCGCCGACAACGATATGCCGCAAAACGCTGCGAACAATAATTAAGAGAGGATCTCTATGTCCCTGCGCTTCGCGCTGCTTGTGCTGTTGGCCAGCCTGTGTGCTGGTTGTGTCCTGTCGGGCGATTTCAACCCGATGAAGACCAGCAAGGGCCGTGATGAAGCGCGTGCCGCCTACGTGCAGCTGGGCCTGGGGTACTTGCAGCAGGGCATGACCGAGCGCGCCAAGGTCCCGCTGAAGAAAGCGTTGGAACTGGATGACTCGGATGCTGACGCCAACGCGGCCTTGGGGCTGGTGTTCCAGGCCGAGATGGAGCCGGAACTGGCCGATCAGCATTTTCGCAAGGCGCTGTCTTCCCGTCCCGCCGATGCGCGAATCCTGAACAACTACGGCAGTTTTCTGTTCGAAGAAAAACGTTACAAAGAGGCGTACGAGCGCTTTGAACAGGCGGCCGCCGATACTCTGTATCCTGAGCGTTCGCGGGTTTTCGAGAACCTCGGCATGACCGCTTCAAAGCTGGGCCAGCGTGACCTGGCTCGCCAGCAACTGGAAAAAGCCCTGCGTTTGAACCGCCAACAGCCACGTGCCTTGCTGGAAATGGCTGAGTTGTCATTCGAAGACAGGCATTATGTGCCCGCGCGTGACTATTACGATCGTTTTAGCCTGCTCACCGAGCAAAATGCACGTAGTCTATTGCTCGGCGTTCGGCTGGCAAAAGTGTTTGAAGATCGCGACAAGGCCGCCAGTTATGGCCTGCAATTAAAACGACTCTATCCCGGTACGCCGGAATATCAGCAATACCTGTCGGAGCAATGATGAAAGCGGCGCATCCCGAAGTTGTAGCAGCGAATCGCGTTAACCCCGGTGAGACTTTGCGCCAGGCCCGCGAAAGCAATGGCTGGTCGCTGGCCGAAGTGGCCCTCAAGCTCAACCTCACCGTCAATTCCCTGAGTAATCTGGAAGCCGGCGCTTTTGACAAGCTGCCTGGCCACACCTTTGCTCGTGGCTATATTCGCGCGTACGCCAAATTGCTGGGCATGGACCAGGCTGTTCTGGTTCAGCAGTTCGACCAATCCACCGGCACCGACTCCCAGGGCAGCAACGTCCACAGCCTGGGGCGTATCGAAGAGCCGGTTCGGGTTTCCCACACCATTTTGCGAATTGTCAGCCTGCTGTTGCTGATCGCGGTGATTGGTGGTGGTTTTGTCTGGTGGCAGGATCAAACCTCATCGCGCACCAAGGACCTGGTCAGCCTGGCTCCGGAACACGTTGAAGTCGAAGGCGCCGATGGCACCACCCAGATCCATCCGCTGGACGAGCCGGAAGACCAGGCGGTTGCGCAAGGTGAGTCTGAAGGTGAAACGCCTCTGGCGTTGCCGCAGGCGGAGGAGCCTGCCAACGCCGAAGCAAGCGCGCCGGCGCCAACACCCGCTCCAGCAGCCCCGGTAGCAACACCTGCGGCTCCGGCCCACAATACTGCTCCGGTTGTCGCGACACCGGCAGCGCCAGTTGTTGCCGCTGTACCGGCAGCGGTTGCGACGGCTCCGATTGCGCCGGCCGTTGCAGCTGCTGCTCCAGCAGCTCCAGCAGCTCCAGCAGCTCCGGTTGCGGGCCAGGGCCAGGTTCAACTGCAATTCAGCGCCGATTGCTGGACTCAAGTGACCGACGGCACGGGTAAAGTGTTGTTGAGTGGTCTCAAGCGTAAAGGCGAAAGTGTTTCCGTCAGCGGCAAGCCGCCCTTTGCCGTGCGTCTGGGCTTTGCCCGTGGCGCGCAGGTCAGCTACAACGGGCAGGTGGTTGATGTCGCTCCGTTCACCAGTGGCGAGACTGCTCGCCTGAAGTTAGGTCAATAAGTCATGCACGGCGAATCTCCAATCAAGCGTCGCGAATCCCGGAAAATCTGGGTCGGTAACGTGCCTGTTGGCGGCGATGCGCCCATCGCTGTGCAGAGCATGACCAACAGCGACACCAATGACGTGGCCGCCACCGTGGCCCAGATCAATCGTCTGGAAGCCGCCGGCGTCGATATCGTTCGGGTTTCGGTGCCGGACATGGACGCCGCCGAAGCCTTCGGCAAGATCAAGCAACTGGTCAAGGTGCCGTTGGTGGCTGACATCCACTTCGACTACAGGATCGCTCTGCGCGTAGCCGAACTGGGCGTCGATTGCCTGCGCATCAACCCAGGCAACATCGGTCGTGAAGACCGCGTACGTGCGGTGGTCGATGCCGCCCGTGATCGCGGGATTCCAATCCGTATCGGCGTGAACGCCGGTTCCCTGGAAAAAGACCTGCAAAAGAAATATGGTGAGCCGACTCCGGCCGCGCTGGTCGAGTCCGCCCTGCGTCACGTCGAACACCTCGAACGCCTCAATTTCCAGGACTTCAAGGTCAGCGTAAAAGCTTCCGACGTGTTCATGGCCGTTGAAGCCTACCGCTTGCTGGCCAAGGAAATCGTCCAGCCGTTGCACCTGGGCATCACCGAAGCCGGTGGTTTGCGTTCAGGCACAGTGAAATCCGCCGTGGGCCTCGGTATGCTGCTCGCCGAAGGGATTGGCGATACTATTCGCATCTCGTTGGCGGCCGACCCGGTCGAGGAAGTGAAAGTCGGCTACGACATTCTCAAATCCCTGCACCTGCGTTCCCGTGGCATCAACTTCATCGCCTGCCCGAGCTGCTCGCGGCAGAACTTCGATGTGGTCAAAACCATGAACGAGCTGGAAGGGCGTCTCGAAGACTTGCTGGTGCCGCTGGATGTCGCGGTAATCGGTTGCGTGGTCAACGGGCCGGGTGAAGCCAAGGAAGCCCATATTGGCTTGACCGGCGGCACACCAAACCTGATTTACATCGACGGCAAGCCGTCGCAGAAACTGACGAATGACAATCTGGTGGATGAGCTTGAACGCTTGATCCGCCAGAAAGCGGCCGAAAAGGTCGAAGCCGACGCGGCTGTAATCGCTCGCGGCTGAGCCTGACTGAAGAGCCGAACGAATTTAAGGATTTAAAGTGAGCAAGTCTCTGCAAGCCATTCGTGGCATGAACGACATCCTGCCCGAACAGACTCCCCTGTGGCGTCATTTCGAAGGCACCGTTTCGCGTTTGCTGGATAACTACGGTTACAAGCAGATCCGCATGCCGATCGTCGAGTTCACCGAGCTGTTCAAGCGCTCCATCGGTGAAGTGACCGACATCGTCGAAAAAGAGATGTACACCTTCGAAGACCGCAACGGCGATTCCCTGACCCTGCGCCCTGAAGGCACAGCGGCCTGCGTGCGTGCGGTGCTCGAACACGGCATTACCGGCGGCGGCCAGGTGCAGAAACTCTGGTACATCGGCCCGATGTTCCGCCACGAACGTCCGCAGAAAGGCCGTTATCGCCAGTTCCACCAGATTGGTTGTGAAGTCTTCAACCTCGACGGTCCGGACATCGACGCCGAGCTGATCGTGCTGACCTGGCGCCTGTGGGGCGAGCTGGGTATCCGCGATGCGGTCAAGCTCGAACTCAACAGCCTGGGCACTGCCGAATCCCGTGGTCGTTATCGCGAAGCACTGGTCGAGTACCTGACCGCTCGCCTGGATCAACTGGACGAAGACAGCCAGCGCCGTCTGAAGACCAACCCGCTGCGGGTCCTGGATACCAAGAACGCCGACACTCAAGCGGTGCTGGCCGACGCGCCGAAAATGGCCGACTACCTCGACGAAGAATCCCGCGTGCACTTCGAGGGCCTCAAGGCTCGCCTGGACGCCGCCGGCATTCCTTATGTGATCAACCCGAAGCTGGTTCGCGGGCTGGATTACTACAGCAAGACCGTATTCGAATGGGTCACCGACCAATTGGGCGCCCAAGGCACGGTATGTGCCGGTGGTCGTTACGACGGCCTGGTGGAGCAGATGGGCGGCAAGCCGACCCCGGGCGTAGGTTTCGCCATGGGCATCGAGCGTCTGGTGCTGCTGCTTGAAACCCTGGAGCAGATCCCCGAAGAGATCTCCCGTCAGGTCGACGTCTACCTCTGCGCCTTCGGTGAAGCTGCCGAGCTGGCCGGTCTGACCCTGAGCGAGCGTGTTCGTGATCAACTGCCCAACCTGCGCCTGCAAATCAATGCCGGGGGCGGCAGCTTCAAAAGCCAGTTCAAGAAAGCCGACAAGAGCGGTGCGCTGTACGCATTGATCCTCGGTGACGACGAAATGGCCCAGCAAGTGGTAGGTTTCAAACCCCTGCGTGGCCAGGGCGAACAACAAAGCATTGCCTGGGATGCGCTTGCTGCACACCTGGCCACCTGCGTCGTGCAGGGTTGAAGCTGTCAAACAGCCGATTTAGCGATTAAGGAGTATTGGGGTGTCGAGTACCGAAGACGAACATGTGGCGGAGTTGAAGGAGTGGTGGACACGCAACGGCAAGCCCCTGGTTACTGGCGGCCTGTTGGCGCTGGTCATCGTGTTCGGCTGGCAGGCCTTTCAGAAGTATCAGAGCAATCAGTCGCAAGGCGCCTCGATTCTCTACCAGCAGTTGCTGGAAACCACGCTGACGCCTGACGGCAAGCCTGATGCTGCACGTGTTTCGGATCTGGCGGGCAAGCTCAACAGCGAGTTCGGGGGCACTGCCTACGCGCAATACGGCAGCCTGTTCGTGGCGAAAGTCGCGGTCGACAGCGGCAAGCTGGACGACGCAGCCAGCGAGCTGAAAGCCATTGTCGACAAACCGGCCAACCCGGCACTGGGCGAAATCGCCCGTCAGCGCCTGGCGCAGGTGCTGGCCGCGCAGAACAAGGTCGATGAAGCCCTGAAACTGCTCGAAGGCGATGCCGACAAGGCGTTCCTGGCCACTCGCGAAGAACTCAAGGGCGACTTGCTGGTGCAACTGGGTCGTACCGACGAAGCGAACGCTGCGTATCAAAAAGCCAAGGCGGCACTGTCGGATGAAGCGGCGGTCGGTGGCCTACAAATCAAGCTGGACGACCTGGCCAAAGGGGATGCGTGACGTGATCCGTTGGAAACATGCAGCATTGCTGGCTCTGGCCATTCTGGCCGCGGGTTGCAGCAGCAACAGCAAAAAAGAGTTGCCACCGGCCGAGCTGACCGACTTCAAGGAAGAAGTGGTTCTGCACAAGCAGTGGAGTCGTTCGATCGGTAACGGTCAGGGCGAAACCTACAACATGCTGGTTCCGGCGATCGATGGCGATACCATCTATGCCGCCGACGTCACCGGTGTGGTGATGGCGATGGATCGCAGCAATGGCGACGTCAAGTGGAAGAAAGATCTCAAACTGCCTGTCTCCGGCGCCGTTGGCGTGGGTTACGGTCTGGTCATGATCGGCACGCTCAAGGGTGAAATCGTTGCCCTGGATGCCAGCAGCGGTGAAGAGAAATGGCGCGCTCGCGTGACCAGCGAAGTTCTCGCACCACCGGCCACCAACGGTGACGTTGTTGTGGTTCAGACCCAGGATGACCGTCTGATCGGTCTGGATGCCTCTACCGGCAACCAGCGCTGGTTGTATGACAGCACGCCAGCGGTCCTGACCCTGCGCGGCACCAGCGCACCGATCGTCACCAACCGCCTCGCGGTGGCTGGCCTGTCGACCGGTAAAGTGGTTGCTCTTGATGTGTCCAACGGCGTGCCGGTTTGGGAACAGCGTGTAGCGATTCCACAAGGTCGTTCGGAGCTGGAGCGTGTGGTCGATATCGACGGTGGCTTGCTGCTGTCCGGCGGTACACTGTATGTCGCCAGCTACCAGGGTCGCGTCGCGGCACTGGACCTGGAAAGCGGTCGTCAGCTCTGGCAGCGTGATGCTTCCAGCTATGCCGGCGTCGCCCAGGGTTTTGGCAGCGTCTATGTGAGCCTGTCTTCGGGCACTGTTGAAGGCGTCGACGAGCGTTCCACCACTGCATTGTGGAGCAACGATTCGCTGGCCCGCCGTCAACTGTCGGCTCCGGAAGTGTTCTCCAGCTACGTTGCAGTCGGTGACCTGGAAGGTTACCTGCACCTGCTGAGTCAGGTGGACGGTCGTTTCGTCGGCCGCGAGCGCATCGACAGCGACGGCCTGCGTGCCCGTCCGCTGGTGGTGGGTGACACGATTTATGTGTATGGCAACAGCGGCAAACTGGAAGCCCTGACCATCAAGTAAAGACTATGCTTGGGGTTTAACCCCCAAGCGGCCTTGTTCTGCAAGGCTCGCAGCGCTTTCAAGCGCTGCCCCGAGCACCAGCCGCTGCCTCGCAGCGGCTTTTGTATTTTCTGAAATAACGAAGTGGAGAGCCGCATGGTTCCCGTAATCGCCCTGGTGGGCCGACCGAACGTCGGCAAGTCCACCTTGTTCAACCGCCTGACCAGGACTCGCGACGCCATCGTCGGCGACTTGTCCGGTCTGACCCGTGATCGCCAATACGGTGAGGCCAAGTGGCAAGGGCGTTCCTACATTCTGGTCGACACTGGCGGTATCTCCGGTGACGAGCACGGTATGGACGAAAAAATGGCCGAGCAGTCGCTGCTGGCCATTGAAGAAGCGGATGTCGTTCTGTTCCTGGTAGATGCCAAGGCCGGTTTTACCGCCGCCGACCAGATGATCGCCGAGCACTTGCGCAAGCGTAACAAGCGTTCCTACGTGGTCGCCAACAAGGTCGACAACATCGACCCTGAAATGGCCCGCGCCGAATTCGCCCCGTTGGGCATGGGCCACGCGATCCCGATCGCCGGTGCCCATGGTCGTGGCATCACCCAGATGCTGGAAATCGCCCTGAGCGACTTCCCGAAAGACGAAGAAGAACCGCAAGAAGGCGAAGAGGAAGAGATCGTTGCCGAAGGTGAGGAAGCCAAGCGCATTCCTGGCCCAAGCGAAAAAGACGGTATCAAGATCGCCATCATCGGTCGTCCGAACGTCGGCAAGTCGACCCTGGTCAACCGCATGCTCGGTGAAGACCGGGTGATCGTGTATGACCAGCCCGGTACTACCCGTGACAGTATCTACATCCCGTTTGAGCGTAACGACGAGAAGTACACGCTGATCGACACCGCTGGTGTGCGCAAGCGCGGCAAGATTCACGAAGAAGTCGAAAAGTTCTCCGTGGTCAAAACCCTGCAGGCGATCAAAGACGCCAACGTGGTGATCTTCGTGATGGACGCCCGCGAAGGCGTGGTGGACCACGACCTCAACCTGCTGGGTTTTGCCCTTGAAGCCGGTCGTGCGTTGGTGATCGCGATCAACAAGTGGGACGGCATGACGCCGAGCGAGCGCGACTTCGTGAAGGTCGAACTGCAACGTCGACTGTTCTTCGTCGACTTCGCCGACATCCACTTCATCTCGGCCCTGCACGGCACTGGCGTAGGTAATCTCTACGCGTCGGTACAGAACTCGTTCAAGTCCGCGGTCACCCGCTGGCCGACCAACCGCCTGACCCAGATTCTGGAAGATGCGGTCGGCGAGCACGCGCCTCCGATGGTCAACAACCGCCGGATCAAGCTGCGTTATGCCCACTTGGGTGGTGCGAACCCGCCGATCATCGTGATCCACGGTAACCAGATCGAGAAGGTGCCGAAGTCTTACGTCCGTTACCTGGAAAACACTTACCGTCGTGTGCTCAAGCTGGTCGGTACGCCGATCCGCATCGAGTTCAAGGGCGGCGAGAACCCGTACGAAGGCAACAAGAACTCGCTCACCGACCGTCAGGTCAACAAGAAGCGTCGTTTGATGTCGCACCATAAGAAGGCTGACAAGAAGCGCCGCGACAAGCGCTGATTCAAGGCCTCACTCTTTTTGTGAGGGCTTGTTGTGGCGAGGGAGCTTGCTCCCGCTGGACTGCGAAGCGGCCCCAGTATCTGCAACCGAGATCGTTCAGTTGGAACGCATCGGTTGATTTGCGACTGCTGCGCAGCCGAGCGGGACGGTGCGGCGTTCCGACAAGCTCCCTCGCCACAAGTTATGCGGTGTACATTAGAAGAAGGGTGCCGGTTGGCGCCCTTTTTTTGTGGGCGTCGTTTGGGCTATCCTCGGGCTCTCCCGTGCCGCCGTTAGAGCCGGGTGTAGCCCAGGGAATCACCGATGATCACCAGTAAGCTGCCGAATGTCGGCATCACTATCTTCACGCAGATGTCTCAGCTCGCGACGCAAACCGGGGCGATCAACCTGTCCCAGGGTTTTCCCGATTTCGACGGCCCGCAGGCCCTGCGCGATGCGGTCGGTCGGCATATCGCCAGTGGCCACAACCAGTATTCGCCGATGACCGGCTTACCGGCGTTGCGTCAGCAGATCGCGGCGAAGATCGCTCGCAGCTACGGCGCGCATGTTGATGCCGACAGCGAAGTGACGGTCACCCCCGGCGCGACCCAGGCGATCTTCTGCGCGATTCAGGCGGTGATCCACAGCGGCGATGAAGTGATCGTGTTCGATCCGTGCTACGACAGCTACGAGCCCTCGGTCGAGCTGGCCGGTGGTCGCTGTGTGCATGTGCAACTCGGCCTGAAGGACTTCGCCATCGACTTCCAGAAGCTCGCCGAAGCCCTGAGCCCGCGCACGCGGATGATCATCCTCAATACCCCGCACAACCCAAGCGGTGCGCTGATCAGCCGTGCCGAGCTGGATCAGCTGGCGGCGTTGATCCGCGACCGCGACATCTATGTGATCAGCGACGAAGTCTATGAACACCTGGTGTTCGACGGTGTGTCTCACGCCAGCGTATTGGCCCATGAAGAGCTGTATCAGCGCGCTTTCGTGGTCAGTTCGTTCGGCAAGACGTACCACGTCACTGGTTGGAAAACCGGTTATGTCGTGGCGCCGCCGGCCCTTAGCGCGGAGCTGCGCAAGGTGCACCAGTACGTCAGTTTCTGCGGCGTGACGCCGTTGCAGTACGCGTTGGCCGATTACATGGCCGAGCACCCGGAACACGTCGAAGAGCTGCCGGGCTTCTATCAGGCCAAGCGCGATCTGTTCTGCGATCTGCTGACGCCGTCGCGCTTCAGTTTTACCCGCGTGGCCGGTACTTATTTCCAGTTGGTCGATTACTCGCAGATTCGCCCGGACCTCAATGACGTCGAGATGGCGCTGTGGATGACCCGCGAGCATGGCGTCGCGAGCATTCCGATCTCGGTGTTCTACCAGACTCCACCTGAAGGCCAGCGCCTGGTGCGTCTGTGCTTTGCCAAGCGCGAGGAGACCCTGCGTGAAGCAGCGGCAAAACTATGCCTGATCTGAGTACTCTGCCCAATCTGAATCTTGCGCTGATCCAGACCACCCTGGCCTGGCACGATCGTCAGGCCAATCTGGAGCATTTCGAGCCGTTGCTGGAACAGGCTCGCGGTGCGGACCTGATCATCCTGCCGGAGATGTTCACCACCGGTTTCTCCATGGAATCGGAAACCCTCGCCGAGCCGGAAAATGGCCCCACCAGTAAATGGATGCGGGCTCAGGCAGCGAAGCTGGGCGCGGTGGTGACCGGCAGCATCATCGTCCAGGCGGCTGACGGTAGCCATCGCAATCGTCTGTTGTGGGCACGGCCGGACGGGGAGGTGTGGCACTACGACAAGCGTCACCTGTTCCGCATGGCCGGGGAGAACAATCACTACACCCCGGGCGAGCGTCAGGTGCAGTTCGAATTGAAGGGTTGGCGAGTGCGGCCGCTGATTTGCTACGACCTGCGCTTCCCGGTCTGGAGTCGCGATCCGCAAGACACTGACTTGCTGCTGTACACCGCCAACTGGCCGGGCGCACGGCGTCAGCACTGGAACCGATTGCTGCCGGCACGGGCGATCGAAAACCTCTGCTATGTGGCGGCGGTGAACCGTATCGGTACCGATGGCAAAGGCTTCGCGTATACCGGTGACAGTCAGGTCCTGGATTTTCAGGGCGAGACGTTGCTCGGTGCAGGCGATGCCGATGGCGTATTCAAGGTCGTGCTCGACGCGGCAGAACTGGCGGCATATCGCACACGGTTCCCGGCGAATCTGGATGCGGATACCTTCGAGTTCACCTGACCGATCGTTGAGCAACAAAAAAGGCCCCGAGGTTTTCACCCCGGGGCCTTTTGCATTTGCAGCGAAGCTTACGCCGCTTTCGCTTCCGGCTGGCTCAGGGAGCGGTTCAGTGCGCTGAACAGGGCCTTGAAGCTGGCAGTGGTGATGTTTTCATCGATGCCGACGCCATGTACCGCACGCTCACCATTCACCCGCAGTTCAATGTAGGCCGCGGCCTTGGCATTGGTGCCCGCGCCGATGGCGTGTTCGTTGTAGTCCATGATTTCCACCGGGATCGGCAGGCCGGCCACCAGTGCTTCCAGGGCACCGTTGCCCTTGCCGCGCCAGTGCAGGTTGGTTTCGCCCTGACCTTTGCTGGAAACTTCGACTTCCACGGCGCTGTGTCCGTTTTCTTCCTGCAGGCGATGGCTGACCAGCGCGTACGGGGTGTTGGCCTGCAAGTACTCGCTGTGCAGCAGCGCGTGGATCTGCTGGGCGGTCATCTCCAGGCCCAGGCGATCGGTTTCACGCTGCACGACCTGGCTGAACTCGATTTGCATGCGACGCGGCAAGCTGATGCCGTATTCCTGTTCCAGCAGGTAAGCGATACCGCCCTTGCCCGACTGGCTGTTGACGCGAATCACCGCCTCGTAGCTGCGGCCGATGTCGGCCGGGTCGATCGGCAGGTACGGCACTTCCCACAGGGCGTCCGGTTGCTGCTGGGCGAAGCCCTTGCGGATTGCATCCTGGTGCGAGCCGGAGAACGCGGTGTGAACCAGGTCGCCGACGTACGGGTGACGTGGGTGCACCGCAATCTGGTTGCACTCTTCGACGACTTTGCGCACGCCATCGATATCGGAGAAATCCAGCTCAGGGTTGACGCCCTGGGTGTAGAGGTTCAATGCCACGGTGACGAGATCGACGTTACCGGTACGCTCGCCGTTGCCGAACAGGCAGCCTTCGACACGGTCGGCGCCGGCCATCAGGCCCAGCTCGGTGGCGGCCACGCCGGTGCCACGGTCGTTGTGGGTGTGCAGGCTGATGATCACGCTGTCACGACGGTTGATGTGACGACCGAACCATTCGATCTGGTCGGCATAGATGTTCGGGGTCGCGCATTCGACGGTGGCGGGCAGGTTGAGGATCACCTTGTGCTCAGGCGTCGGGTTCCACACCTCGATCACCGCGTCGCAGACTTCCTTGGCGAATTCCAGTTCGGTGGCGCTGAAGGTTTCTGGCGAGTATTCGAAGGTCCACTCGGTGTCCGGCTGCTGGGCGGCATATTTGACGAACAGCTTGGCGGCGTTTACGGCGATGGCCTTGATCCCGTCCTTGTCCTGGTTGAAGACAATGCGGCGGAAGGAAGGGGAGGTCGCGTTGTACAGGTGAAYGATGGCCTTCTTGGCACCGCGCAGGGATTCAAAGGTGCGCGCGATCAAGTCTTCACGGCCCTGGGTCAGCACCTGAATGGTGGTGTCGTCCGGGATGTGGCCGCCTTCGATCAGGGTGCGCACGAAGTCGAAGTCGGTTTGCGAAGCAGCCGGGAACGAGGCTTCGATTTCTTTCACGCCGACCTGCACCAGGGTCTTCCAGAAACGCAGCTTCTTGACCGCGTCCATTGGCTCGATCAACGACTGGTTGCCGTCACGAAGGTCCGAGCTGCACCAGATCGGCGCTGCAGTGATGGTCTTCGATGGCCAGGTGCGATCCGGCAGGTTGATGGTCGGGAACGCGCGGTATTTCGAAGACGGGTCTTTGAGCATGCTCATTGGAAAATCCTTATTGTGTGGGCCGAAAAAAGGCGGCCTGCCGGTGGATCAAATGTTCTGGTAAAGCATCAGACGAGGCACCGCGATTCAGCCTGGCAGTCGTGCACTGACGAGRCACAGGCTGCGGTGCTGGCGGAGCTGAATGAGGGTGTGAGAGGTTTTCATGCCTTCAACCCTAACCGCGGGGGGAAAGGATGGCAAGCAGTCGAAAAACTTTGAGAGGAATACTCGAAAAGCGGGTTTTTGCGAGATTTTATTGCTCGTAAGAAGCAGGATCGTTTTGTCGCTTGCGCAGTGTCTCAGCCATGCGCAATCGATAGAAGAGGGGTTGAGTGGGTTGAGAGTGTTCGGTTTGCCTGCGGGTTTCGGTGATGCTCAGGCCGTCTTCGCGGGCCTGCCCGCGAAGAGGCCATCTGCCTCAACCACTGCTTATGGCTGAAACGCACCAATGAAAATCGCCGGGTCCACCCGCGCATCGTTCAAGCTGACGTTCCAGTGCATATGCGGTCCGGTCGCGCGGCCAGTTGAGCCGACTTTCCCGACCACCTCACCACGCGCCAGTTGCTGGCCGACTTTCACGTCGATCTTCGACATGTGGCAGAACATGCTGATAAAGCCCTGACCGTGGTCGACGAACACCGTATTGCCGTTGAAGAAGTAATTCCCGATCAGGATTACCTTGCCGGCGGCCGGGGTTTTGATCGGCGTGCCGGCGGGTACGGCAAAGTCGAGGCCCGCATGGGGATTACGCTCTTCGCCATTGAAAAAGCGGCGCACGCCGAACTTGCTCGACAGCGGCCCATCGACTGGTTTGTCCAGCAACAGGTTGCTCGGGGTATTCGGGCTGAAACTGCGGTAAGCCTGGATCTGCTCGGCCAACTCGCCCTCGATGCGCTTGAGATTCGCCGGGTTCGGATTGACCTGCTGCGTATTCTTCAGGGTGATGTGCTGTTCCGGGTATTTCTTGTTGCCGACGGTGAAGCTCAGGTTGCGACCACCGCTGCTCAGCGACTGGCTGCCCGGTTTGACCGTCAGCGGCACGCCGACGATGGCCAGCCAGTTGTTCTGCTCTTTGACCACCAATACGGGTTTGCCTTGATAACTGGCTTTCGGCGCCTGGGCGGAGCTGCCCAGATCAACCACTGCCACGCCGCCCGGCACCGGTTTGTTCAACAGGCGGGTGATGTAACTGTCGGCGTGGGCGTTGAAGGTCAGGCACAGCAACAGCAATGGAGCAAAAAAGCGCGGCATGGATCAATCCAGTAAAGAAAGGGTGACAGGCGTCAGGTGATTGTCTTCGACCCGCACTTGCAGTTCGCCGTCGCCGAGTTTGGCTTTCAGGCGCTGGCCGGTGTGGGTTTGCGCGGCGCTGCGGATCGCGTTGCCGCGCTCGTCCAGCAGAATGCTGTAGCCACGAGCGAGGGTCGCCAACGGGCTGACCACATGCAGCGTCTGCATCTGACTTTGCAGTTGCAGGCGACGGGATTTAAGCCCTTCGCGCATGGCCCGGGGCAGGCGCTCGGCGAGGCTGTCGAGGCGCTGGCGAAGCATCGCCAGTTGTCGCCCGGGATGTTGCCCGGCGAGGCGGGTTTCCAGGCGGATCAAGCGCTCGCGACGGGTGTTGAGGCTACGTTCGAAAGCGCGGCGCAGGCGCATGTCCAGATCATCCAGGCGTTGCGCTTGCTGACGCAGGCGTTCGCCGGGATGGCGCAAGCGCCGAGAGATGCCTTCCAGACGCAGCCGATCGCGCATCAAGCGGTCACGCATGCGCATCACCAGTCGTCGATGCAGGCTTTCGACTCGACGCACCAGATCGCTGGAGTCAGGCGCCAGCAGTTCGGCGGCGGCGGACGGCGTCGGCGCGCGAACGTCGGCGACAAAGTCACTGATCGATACGTCGGTTTCATGGCCGACGGCGCTGACGATCGGCGTCACGCAGGCATCCACGGCGCGGGCCACGGCTTCTTCGTTGAAACACCAGAGGTCTTCCAGCGAGCCGCCGCCACGGGCCAGGATCAACGCATCGAAACCACGGGCGTCCGCCAGTTTCAGCGCGCGGACAATTTGCGCAGTGGCTTCGCGACCTTGTACGGCGGTAGGGATCAGCGTCAGTTGCACCTGCGGCGCACGGCGGCGGAACACACTGATGATGTCGCGGATCACCGCGCCGGTGGGTGAACTGATGATGCCGATGCGTTGCGGGTGCGCCGGCAGCGGCACTTTGCGTTCGGCACTGAACAGGCCTTCGGCGCTGAGTTTTTCCTTCAAAGCATCGAAGGCCAGACGCAGGGCGCCGTCACCAGCCGGCTCCACGGTGTCGAGAATCAGTTGGTAGTCACCACGGCCTTCAAACAGCGAAACCTTGCCACGAACCTTGACCGCCAGGCCATCCTTCAGCGCCTGGCGAACCCGCGCGGCGTTCTGCCGGAACAGTGCGCAACGCACCTGGGCGCCGCTGTCCTTGAGGGTGAAGTACACATGGCCGGACGCCGGGCGGGCGAGGTTGGAGATTTCGCCTTCGACCCAGATGTTGCTGAACACGTCTTCGAGCAACACCCGCGCGCGGCCGTTGAGCTGGCTGACAGTCAGGACTTCCCGGTCCAGGCCGAGTCTTGCAAAGGGATCTTTAATCATGGGGCGCAGTTTAAAGGCATTCGGCGATCAATCTCCATGATCCGGCGAAAATCCCCTGTGGGAGCCCCCTCGCCACAGGTCGCTCCCCACAGGTTTGCTTACGGCAGCCGGGTGAAGTGTTCAACGAATTGCTGAACCAGCGCGGTGGGATCTTGCCGGCAGGCGAGGGCGACGGTGCTGTGGCAATCCGGATCGGCCAAGGGGAGAAAATGGATGTCCGGCGGCGCAATGTCCTGCATCGATTCCGGTAACAGCGCGATGCCGAACCCGGCCTGGATCAATTGCAGTTGCGTGGTTTTGCGTGACACCACCCGAGCCGCCCGGGGAAAGAACCCTTGGCGCATGCACAGCTCGGCAGATAGATAGCTCAGACCGCCGCGCTGTGGATGAGGGATGGAAATAAACGCTTCATCCTTCAACTGTGCCAGATCGATGCCGTGTGCGGACTTTTCCACAGCCAGCCGATGATTCGGCGGCACTGCCAACAACAGACGCTCGCTGTACAGCGGAACAATCTGCACCCCTTCACGCTGGCGCAGCACCGGCAGGCGCAACAGACCCACATCCAGGCGACCTTCGGCCAATTCTTCCAGTTGTGCTTCCGAGGACAGCTTGACGATGTCCATCGACACCCCGGCATGCAGATCCAGATAAACGCTGATGCCGCGCAGCAGTCGACCACTCATGGGCACGGTGCTGGAATGGCTCAGGCGCAAGACGCCCAGTTGACCGGTGCCCACTTGAGTGGCCATTTCGCTGGCCTTGGTCAGTTCGTTCAGCAGGTTTCTGGCCCGAGGCAAAAAGGCTTCACCCGCTGACGTCAGGCGGGGCTGGCGGGCGGTTCGTTCGAACAGTGGCGTTTGCAGGYGGGTTTCCATGTCCTTGATCTGCCGGCTCAAGGCTGACTGAGCAATAAACAGTCGTTCGGCCGCTGCGCTGAAGCTGCCGCTCTCGGCGATTTCCACGAAGTAACGCAATTGGCGGGTTGAAAGCACCAGGTATGCCTTTTTGAGATGGGTGATCGATTTTGAAGATATTAGTCGCAACGCCCGGCGCTGGCTAAAGTCATCACAGGAATAAAAGGAAGCCGTGTCGATGAATGTGCTGGAGTTGTTGAGCCAATGGCCGTGGGGTGTGGTGGATTGGTTGGTGATCGGATTGGGTGTTGCCCTGGCCTACATCGTGTTCGGCATTGCCGGTTTTGGCACCGCGCTGGTGGCGGGGCCGATTCTGATTCTGTTCATGCCGCTGTCGAAAATCGTGCCGCTGCTGGTGCTGCTGGATTTCGTCGCCGCGTTCGGCAATCTGCTGCCCTCGCGCCGAGATGTAGAGCGGTCCGAATTGCTGCGACTGCTGCCGTGCATGGCGGTGGGTTGCACGTTGGGGGTGATTTTTCTGCTGAACCTGAAATCCGATGTATTGCTGCTATTGATGGGGCTGTTTATCAGCGCCTATGCGATTTACAGCCTGTGGATCAAAACCCGTCCGACACAATTATCCGCCGGGTGGGCGGTGCCGATGGGCACGGTGGGCGGGATGTTCGGGGCGCTGTTTGGCAGCGGCGGCTTTCTATATGCGATCTATTTGAACAGTCGCTTACCCAAGGATGAGGCCCGAGCCACCCAGAGTGCGCTGATCAGTTGCAGCACCGTGGTGCGTTTGAGCCTGTTTGCCGTCGCCGGTGTGTATGCCAAGCTACCCTTGTTGGTATTGGCGCTGTGTTTGTTGCCGGCGATGGCGCTGGGGCTGTGGATCGGTCGGCGATTGATCATGAAGTTGTCCCGCGAGGCTTTCGTGCGGTTGGTGACCTGGCTGGTGCTGGCCAGCGGGATTGCCTTGATCGGGCGTTATTTGAGCACTTGACCGGATTTCGTCAGGGATTAAGCTGCCGGCCGCCCTGACAATCGGCGCACCGCAGCAACATCCCTTTGACGCAGTAGGCTTGCACCATGAATTCGCAAAGCATCATCGTCCCGAAAATCTCCACACTGCCGGTACACGAACCCCGGGCCCGGGCGGTCGTGCGGTGGCTGGTGCGCAAGAACATTATTAAAGAAGAGCTGACCACCTGTGGCCGCACCGGCAATCACATGGCCCACGCCATCGCCGACGGCGCCCGCGCCGTGGTCCTGCACCCTGAAGCGCTGCCGTTCGGCGAGCCGATCAATGGCCTGGAGATCATCACCAAGCGTTGCATCTATACACCGGCCAAGGGTTTTCTCGAAGAAGCCGGCTGCGCCGAGTGCCGTAAGGAGATCGGTGAAGCGCTGTTCGAAAGCCTGGAAGACTGGATGCCGGGGCGCACCGATAACTTCACCTGCCCTGAGTGCGGGCATGAAGACGACATCAACGGCTTTCTGTTTTTGCAGGAATGCGGCTTTTCCAACCTGGGGTTCATCTTCAACAATTGGCTCGAGGCCGGGTTCAAGCAGGACTTTATCGAAGAGTTTGCCGATTGGCTGGATCAGCCCGTGAGTTGGGTCAAAGTCGAACTCTAAATGCCGGCGTCGGTCCCCTACGGGGGACAATGTTTCTCCGTATGTCAGTAATGCCAATAATAGACAGAGTTTTACATTGAACCCGAGGGGGTGTCTGACTATAATGGCGCGCTTCCATTTTCCCGCTCGGGAGCCCCCGCGATGCTGCGTATCAGCCAAGAAGCTCTGACATTCGACGACATTCTCCTAGTGCCCGGTTATTCCGAGGTGCTTCCTAACGAAGTCAGTCTCAAGACCCGCCTTACCCGTGGCATCGAGCTGAATATTCCACTGGTTTCCGCCGCTATGGACACCGTTACTGAAGCCCGTCTGGCAATCGCCATGGCTCAGGAAGGTGGCATCGGCATCATCCACAAGAACATGACCATCGAGCAGCAAGCTGCCGAAGTGCGCAAGGTCAAGCGTTACGAAGCCGGTGTGGTCAAGGACCCGATCACCATCGAGGCCGATGCCACGGTGCGTGAACTGTTCGAACTGACCCGCCTGCACAACATCTCCGGCGTTCCGGTACTGCACGATGGCGACCTGGTCGGCATCGTCACTTCCCGTGACGTGCGTTTCGAAAACCGCATGGACGTCAGCGTCCGTGAAGTGATGACGCCTAAAGAGCGTCTGGTCACGGTCAAGGAAGGCGCCAACAAGAACGATGTGCGTGAATTGCTGCACAAGCACCGCATCGAGCGCGTGCTGATCGTCGACGACAAATTTGCCCTCAAAGGCATGATGACTGTCAACGACATCGAAAAAGCCAAGGCTTATCCGCTGGCCAGCAAGGACGATCAAGGTCGTCTGCGCGTTGGCGCTGCAGTCGGTACCGGTAAAGACACCGGTGACCGTGTAGCTGCCCTGGTCCATGCCGGTGTTGACGTGGTGGTGGTCGACACTGCCCACGGTCACTCCAAAGGTGTGATCGACCGCGTTCGCTGGGTCAAGCAGAACTTCCCTGAAGTGCAGGTCATCGGCGGCAACATCGCCACCGGCGCTGCCGCCAAGGCCCTGGCCGAAGCCGGCGCTGACGCAGTCAAGGTCGGTATCGGCCCAGGCTCGATCTGCACCACCCGTATCGTCGCCGGTGTCGGCGTCCCGCAAATCAGTGCCATCGCCAACGTTGCCGCTGCCCTTGAAGGCACCGGTGTTCCGTTGATCGCCGACGGCGGCATCCGTTTCTCCGGTGACCTGTCCAAGGCCATCGTGGCCGGTGCCTCCTGCGTGATGATGGGCTCGATGTTCGCCGGTACTGAAGAAGCGCCAGGCGAGATCGAACTGTTCCAGGGCCGTTCGTACAAGGCTTATCGCGGCATGGGTTCGCTGGGCGCCATGTCCCAGGCTCAAGGTTCCTCCGACCGTTACTTCCAGGACTCCTCCGCGGGTGCCGAGAAGCTGGTTCCGGAAGGTATCGAAGGGCGTGTTCCTTACAAGGGCACCCTGAGCGCCATCATCCATCAACTGATGGGCGGCCTGCGTTCCTCGATGGGTTACACCGGCAGCGCCGACATCGAAGAAATGCGCACCAAGCCTGAGTTCGTGCGGATCACCGGTGCTGGCATGGCCGAGTCCCACGTCCACGACGTACAGATCACCAAAGAAGCGCCAAACTACCGCGTAGGTTGAGGCTTCAAGCAAATCGTTAAGCAACCGGGGCTGTTCTATTCAGCCCCGAGTTGTTTCTGAATCACGACTGTTTCTGAATTACTTAGACGAGACTGAATCATGGCCCTCGACATTCACGCTCACCGCATCCTGATCCTCGACTTCGGTTCCCAGTACACCCAACTGATCGCCCGCCGCGTGCGTGAAATCGGTGTTTACTGCGAACTGCATCCGTTCGACATGGACGAGGAAGCCATTCGCGAATTCGCTCCAAAAGGTGTGATCCTCGCCGGCGGCCCCGAGTCCGTGCACGAAGCCGACAGCCCTCGCTGCCCGCAAGCGGTGTTTGACCTGGGCGTGCCAGTCTTCGGTATCTGCTATGGCATGCAGACCATGGCCGAGCAACTGGGCGGCAAGGTTGAAGGTTCCGACCTGCGTGAGTTCGGTTACGCCCGTGTCGACGTGGTCGGCAAGAGCCGCCTGCTCGACGGCATCGAAGACCATATCGACGCCGATGGCCTGTTCGGCCTCGACGTATGGATGAGCCACGGTGACAAGGTCACCAAGATGCCGGAAGACTTCCACATCCTGGCCAGCACCCCGAGCTGCCCGATTGCCGGCATGTTCAACGATGACCGTGCCTACTACGGCGTGCAGTTCCACCCGGAAGTGACCCACACCAAGCAGGGCGGTCGCATCCTGTCGCGCTTCATCCTCGACATCTGTGGCTGTGAAGCCCTGTGGACGCCGTCGAAGATTGCCGAAGACGCCATCGCCCAAGTCCGTGCCCAGGTTGGCACCGACAACGTACTGCTCGGCCTGTCCGGCGGCGTGGACTCCTCGGTGGTTGCCGCGCTGCTGCACAAGGCCATTGGCGATCAGCTGACCTGCGTGTTCGTCGACAACGGCCTGCTGCGTCTGCACGAAGGCGAGCAAGTGATGGCCATGTTCGCCGAGAACATGGGCGTCAAAGTGATCCGCGCCAACGCCGAGGACCAGTTCCTCAACAACTTGGCTGGCGAGTCCGATCCAGAGAAGAAGCGCAAGATCATCGGCCGTACCTTCATCGACGTGTTCGATGCCGAATCCTGCAAGCTGGACAACATCAAGTACCTGGCCCAGGGCACCATCTACCCGGACGTGATCGAGTCGGCTGGCGCGAAAAGCGGCAAGGCGCACGTGATCAAGTCGCACCACAACGTGGGCGGCCTGCCGGAAGAAATGAACCTCAAGCTGGTTGAGCCGCTGCGCGAACTGTTCAAGGACGAAGTCCGTCGTCTGGGCCTGGAACTCGGCCTGCCGTACGACATGGTCTACCGTCACCCGTTCCCGGGTCCGGGCCTGGGCGTGCGGATCCTCGGTGAAGTGAAGAAGGAATACGCCGACCTGCTGCGTCGTGCCGACCACATCTTCATCGAAGAACTGCGCAAGGCCGACTGGTACCACAAGGTCAGCCAGGCGTTCGTGGTGTTCCAGCCGGTGAAATCGGTTGGCGTGGTCGGCGATGGCCGTCGTTACGCCTGGGTCGTTGCTCTGCGTGCCGTGGAAACCATCGACTTCATGACCGCGCGTTGGGCACACCTGCCTTACGAACTGCTGGAAACCGTCAGCGGCCGGATTATCAATGAAATCGAAGGCATCTCCCGCGTTACTTACGACGTGTCGAGCAAGCCGCCAGCGACGATTGAGTGGGAGTGATCCCGCTCTGACTGATCGTCGGTAACAACCGAAAGGCCCCGTGAATGTGAGTTCACGGGGCCTTTCGCGTTTCACGGTGCGGTGTTTCCCTACACTGGCAAGCGTCCTTCGAGTTTCATGCCCATGCCGGTGAGCGCATGGGAAAGGCTGATCAGGTTGGGGTAAGGTTTTTGATGGATGTCAGTCCAGGCGGGGCGATTGACCAGGTATTGCCCATCGGCCGTTCGTTCAACCAGAGTCTCTGTGATCAGGCCGGTTCTGCTGCGATGGACCAATGTCCAGGTTCCGTCAGATTCCTTGAAAGTGAACATTCCCTGGCGGAACAGCAGTTGAGCGATTTCGTCCGGGGTTCGTTGCAGCATGGGCATCGGTACTTGCAGGTTGATATCGGCATACAAGGTGTCGAAATCTCCATGAAAGTTAACGGGGGGCGGGCTGGCATTGCGGCCCACCTCTATGCCGTGGTCTATCTCCATATGCAGGCTGCGCTCGGGAAGTACTTCCTCGATACGCAAGCCGATACCGCCATTCAGTTCGCTGAGGCCGGCAATGCCTCTAAAGGTATTGGTGTTTTCCTGGCCCGTCAGCACGACCCATTTACCTGATCTGCCAAGCGCTTCATTGGCACGCATGATCGTGGTGGTGAGGTAGTTTTTAATGGATTGTTCCTGAACATCAATGAGGGACGATTCTGGATATCGGTAACTTGCCAGGCAATCGGTCGACTGGATCCGGATACCGTTCTCGCGAGCCACCTTGACGACCTCAAGAGGGGTGAACTGCCCGGCAGGATCGCTTTGTAACTGTTTCAAATACTTTTCGAGCATGCCGTCCATCTTTGCGCCTCTGCCGAAAATATTCAGGTCCATTTGATTGAAGTCATTGAGCAAGCGATGCATATAGATCGTCTTGACGCCTTGCCTGGCCAACGTCTGCATGTTCTCGATGAGGAACCGCATGCTGGCAATACGATCCTGGCTTTCTCCAATCACTAATCCCGGCGAAGCATCGAATATTTCCTGAATGAGTTCCGGGACAGTCATCGACGGCGTGATGACGGGTTGTACCGGGCGTGTCGGCAATGAGGCAAAAAAGTTTTCTTTGGAGAAGAAAGCACGAGCATCTCTCAATAGAGCTGTGCGATGTCCCGCGACGAACTCTTCATAGGGTGTCACCCCTTGTATGCGTCCGTTGGGAAGGTTGATTATTTTTATGTGCGTTTCTTTCTTACCTAGCCCCAGGAAGTTGAGCGACCGCCCATTGGAGGTGTCGTACTTCGTCGAGGGCACGCTAAATGATTCCGGTGGTCGGACATGGTCGGGAAACCGGGAAGGACCCGGAACAGCGGCGAGGTCGTCGTTGCCACCACCCTTCAAACCGGATTTGGGCGTCAACTCCCACTCGCCATCGGCGTTCAAACGCACGGGGATCGATCCTGAGGACGCGTGAGGGTTTGCCGGGTCGATGATGGCCCAGGTGCCGCCGCCGTTGATGTCGGTTTCGTAACGCACGTAATAGGCTGCGTCGTTCATCATGATGGCAGTCGAGGGGTTGGAGTTGAGCGAGTAGATGCCCTGGAACTTGCCGCTGGTGGCAAGTGGCGCCTCACTTTCCAGAATCTCGTTACTTTGCCAGTGCTCCGGTACTTCAAGGTTCTGTGCCGGCGCCGGTTTCAGGGGGATGAACTCTGGAAGTTGAGTGGTTGCGCGCCCTGAACCGTCGGACAACTCCTGTTCTTGCGTACCGATCGGTTCGGCAGGATTGTTGGCCTCCCGCAGCCTGGCCATTTCGGCGGCTTCGGCGGCCTCGGCCGAAGCGCCGACCTCTTCCAGAACATCGACCTCCTTGAGCAGCGGAAGGTTGAACAGAAGGTTGATGCCAGCCAGCACGGCGCCTTTTACGCCGGCCTTGCGCTCCGCTACCGTTTTGCCGTTCACGGCCTTGTCGATGTTCAAGCCCATTGAGGCGATGCTGGCGCCAATCACCGGCAGTGCAATCGGCCAGCCGAGCAGCGCCAGCGGCCCGAAGACGTGCAGGCCGGCGCTCAGGTAACCCAGCCACATGCCTTTACGCAGTTGTCCGTTGGTCACCAGAGACAGATCGGCCTCTTGCGACATTGCGCTCTGCACATTACGGCTCAACCAGGAAAACGCGTCACCGCTGATGGTGATGTTTTTTTGATTGATCAGATGGTGATCGTATTTGCCCCACGTGCCCACCAACTGGTTCATCAGGGGCGTAATGTTGTCGTGGATCTCCTGACGCACCGACAGCGGGAAGTGAGTCATGAACTCGGTATAACGCGCGTCATCGTTCATTTGCAGCAGGATCCACCAGTGCATGTCCGTCAACGTCGGGTGCACGTGAAACGCTTCTGTGGCCCCCGGGACATAGGTGATTTGCCGTCCGCTACCGTCATCGATACGCAGAATATCCGTGGCGACATGCCCCGCGACGTCCAGGGCGCACACCCGCAGATCTGCTGGTGCAGAGGTTTGCGCACGCAAGGTCTCCAGGGAGATCGGCCAGCATTTGTCAGCGGCGACGGCCCGGATGACGGTTTGGAACTCTTCCTCCTGCAGCGTACCGTTTTCCCGCGCCTCGATGGCTTTACTCAGATAGTTGCATTTCGCCAAGGTCCGGTAGTCATCGAAATGCGCGCTCCAGTAGGCGTTCAGCTTGTCCCGGTAACGGTCACTGAAGGTCTCGTGCCAGAAATCCTTGAGCACTGCGCTGGGGTACATCCGGACTTCGTTGGTTTCGTTGTAAATGCTGGCGGTTGCGTCGGCGGTGTAAAACCCGCCGTAACAGTCCAGCTGATCGAAATAGTCCTGATCAGTGACGTAGTACCGATGAATCACCAGCTGCGTCAGGGTCATTGACTGACTGGGTTTAGGGTAGTGCTCCCAACCCAGGAAGGTCTGGGTGCTGCTGGCCGTGACATTGCCAAAGCGATGCCACCAGACCTGATCCGGGTCCAGGCCGGTAATGCCGTGTTTTTTCAGGATTTCGGTGGCCATCACATGGGCTTCTTCGTGCAAATCGGGACAGGCAGTCACGATGACGGGCGCGATGGTCAGAAGGTGTTGTTTGTCTGCGGTATCGGGCAGCGTTTCACTTGTTTGATCGGTAGGCATGTTCTCGCTCCTTGAGAAATGGGCTGAGAGGATTGCCCATTTGCTCGAGGGAGGTGCACTACATAGTTATGTACAAACACGATTCTGGAACGTGTAGGGTCAGCGCCGTGCCACATCCGAAAAGTAGAACTTGTCGAGGGTATGCCGCGATTCGGTGTACTCGAACTGGCGGCCGTCCTGCAGGAAGGTCTGGTTGCTGACCACAATCACATGGCTCTGGCCGTCGAGGTCCAGGTGTTGCTGGTCGTCCTTGCTGCGCGGCACCGCTTCGATGGTGCGCTGGGCATAGGCGATCTGCAGTTGCAGGGTTTGCTCGATGAAGGCATAGATCGAGTGCTCGGCGATTTCGCGGGACAAGCCGGGAATCACGTCGCTGACGAAATGGTTGATGTCCAGGATCACGCGTTTGCCGTCGATCCGCCGCACGCGCTTGATCCGCGTGATCACGCTGCCCTCAGCCGCCTTGATGTGTTCGAGCAGCGGGCCTTCGAGGGGAATCTGGGTGAATTCGACCACTTCGGTGCTGACGTCGTTGCCCAGTCGCGGGTAGGTTTCCTGGAAGCTGACGATGCCGCCGAGCTGAAACTCGATCGGGTTGGTGGACAGCACGAAGGTGCCTTTGCCGTGGACTTTCTGGGCGAAACCGCGCTCCTGCAATTGCTCGATGGCCTTGCGCACGGTGCCGCGACTGGCCTGGTAGCTGTCCATCAATTCGGTTTCGGAAGGCAATCGGGCGCCGCGTTCCAGACGTTCGGTGGTAATGCTGGCAAGCAGATCGCTGTAGATCTGGTTGTATTTACTCATGGGGATGGCTCTGTGCCGCGTTGTGCTCAAGGTTTTGAACCTTAAGGGCRGGGTAGGGGTTTGTCCATGCGGCTTTGGGTTTCTTTGACTTAGGGGGTAGGAAATATCGCCGCCTGTCGGGTTCAGGATAAACAAAATCAAACTCGTCTGTACGAGTTGTTGCTTTAACTCGTACAGACGAGTATTTTTCGCTTCGGCGTGCTGCCAATAACAAAAAACTACAGCGGAAGAACAAGCATGAGCCATGACTATCCGAACATCGTCACCGAGCTGCTGCAAAGCCTCGGTGGCAGCGACAACCTCGAGCAGGCCGCGCACTGCGTCACACGCCTGCGCCTGGCCCTCAAGGACCCGAGCCTGGTCGACAGCGCCACGCTGAACCGGATCGATCTGGTCAAGGGTTCGTTCTATACCGGCGGCCTGTTCCAGGTGGTGATCGGCCCTGGCGAAGTGGAAAAGGTCTACGCCGAGCTGCGCCGACAGACCGGTCTCGCCGTCTCGACCATCGCCGACGTCAAACAGAAAAGCGCCGACAAGATCAACGCCATGCAGCGACTGGTGCGGGTGTTTTCCGACGTATTCATGCCGATTCTCCCGGCGCTGATCATTGCCGGCCTGCTGATGGGCATCAACAACCTGATCGGCGCCAAGGGCATGTTCATCGAGGGCAAGACCCTGCTGGACGCCTATCCGACGCTGGACGGGCTCTGGAGCCTGATCAACCTGATGGCCAACACGTCCTTCGTGTTCCTCCCGGCGCTGGTGGGCTGGTCGGCGGCCAAGCGCTTTGGCGGCAGCGAAATCCTCGGCATTGTGCTCGGCCTGATGCTGGTGCACCCGGATCTGCTCAACGCCTGGAACTACGGCAAAGCGGTGGCCGGGCTTGAGGGGCAGAGCTTGCCGTACTTCGACATCCTCGGTGTGTTCCAGATCGAGAAAGTCGGTTATCAGGGCCAGATCCTGCCGATCCTGCTGGCGGCCTATGTGATGAGCGTCATCGAAAAGTGGTTGCGGGCACGGGTGCCGAACGCCATTCAACTGCTGGTGGTGCCGATCACCACCATCGTCGTCACCGGTGTGCTGGCGCTGGCGGTAATTGGTCCGGTGACCCGCCATCTGGGGATTCTCATCACTGAAGGCGTGGTCACCCTGTTCGACCTGGCGCCGATGGTTGGCGGGGCGATTTTCGGCCTGCTCTACGCACCGCTGGTGATCACTGGCATGCACCACATGTTTCTGGCGGTCGACCTGCAACTGATCTCCACCCAGGGTGGCACGTTCATCTGGCCGATGATCGTCATGTCCAACCTCGCCCAGGGCAGCGCGGCACTGGGGGTGTTCTACATGACCCGTAATGTACGGGACAAAAGCATGGCCTCGACCTCGGCGATTTCTGCCTACTTCGGCATCACCGAACCGGCCATGTTCGGGGTCAACCTGCGCTACAAGTTTCCGTTCTATGCGGCCCTGATCGGCTCGGCCCTGGGCTGCATCTTCCTGTCGCTGAACAAGGTCCAGGCCTCGGCGATCGGCGTTGGCGGCTTGCCCGGTTTCATCTCGATCATCCCRCAGTTCATTCCGATGTTCGTGGTCGGGATGGTGATTGCCATGGTCGTGCCGTTTGTTTTGACCTGCGGGTTGAGCATGAAGATTGTCCGGCCCGGGTATCGGGTCGCCTGATAGATCGCATTCGCAGTACCTATTCAAAAAGGAATCCGCCATGCAAGACTGGCAACGTTCGGTGATCTACCAGATCTATCCGAAGAGTTTTCACAGCCACGCCGGCAACCCCACGGGGGATTTGCTCGGCGTCGTGGCCAAGCTCGATTACCTGCACTGGCTGGGTGTCGATTGCCTGTGGATTACGCCGTTCCTGCGTTCGCCCCAGCGTGACAACGGTTACGACATCAGCGATTACTACGCCATCGACCCGAGTTACGGGACCATGGCTGACTGCGAGTTGCTGATTGCCGAAGCCGGCAAGCGCGGGATCAAGCTGATGCTCGACATCGTGGTCAACCACACCTCGATCGAACACACCTGGTTCCAGCAGGCCCGAAGCAGCCTCGATAGCCCTTACCGCGACTTCTATATCTGGCGCGACCAGCCGAACAACTGGGAATCCAAGTTCGGCGGTTCGGCTTGGGAGTACGAAGCCCAGACCGGTCAGTATTACCTGCACTTGTTCGACCACACGCAGGCCGACCTGAACTGGGACAACCCCAGGGTGCGCGCTGAAGTCTTCAAGATGATGCGGTTCTGGCGCGACAAAGGCGTGGGCGGTTTCCGTCTGGATGTGATCAACCTGATTTCCAAACCGGCGGATTTCCCTGAGGACAACACTGACGGTCGACGTTTTTACACCGATGGCCCGAACGTCCACGAGTACTTGCAGCAGATGCACCGCGAAGTGTTCGAAGGTCATGACCTGATCAACGTCGGCGAGATGTCGTCCACCAGTCTGGAACACTGCATTCGCTACTCGCGGCCGGAGTCGAAAGAGCTGTCGATGACCTTCAACTTTCATCACTTGAAGGTTGATTACCCGAACCTGCAAAAGTGGATTCGCGCCGATTTCGATTTCCTCGAACTCAAGCGCATCCTCTCCGACTGGCAGACCGGCATGCAGGCCGGCGGTGGCTGGAACGCGCTGTTCTGGTGTAACCACGACCAGCCGCGGGTGGTTTCGCGGTTTGGTGATGACGGCGAGCATCGGGTGGTGTCGGCGAAGATGCTCGGCACCGCGCTGCATTTCCTCCAGGGCACGCCGTTTGTGTATCAAGGCGAAGAGCTGGGCATGACCAATCCGGGGTTTGATCACATCGATCAGTACCGCGATGTCGAGACTCTGAACATCTTCCGGCTCAAGCGCGAGGCCGGTGCCAGCGACGCCGACAACATGGCGGCGATCATGCAAAAGTCTCGGGACAACAGCCGCACGCCGATGCACTGGAGCGCCGAGCCGAACGCCGGTTTCAGCGCTGTCGAACCGTGGATCGGGGTGCCGGCCAATGCCACGCAAATCAACGTCGCCCACCAACTCGACGACCCGGATTCGGTGCTGCATCACTACCGTCAGCTGATTGCCCTGCGCCGCAGTGAAGCGCTGATGTCCGATGGCGTGTACCGGCAGTTGTTGCCTGAACACACGCAAATCTGGGCGTACGTGCGTGAAGGCAATGGTGAGCGTTTGCTGGTGCTGAATAACTTTTATGGCACACCGTGCGAAGTTGAACTGCCGCCGGAGGTGATCAGCGAAGCGATGGCACAACGTCTGGTGATCAGCAATTACCCGGACTGTCCGCCACAACATCGGCAGGTCTTTTTACGGCCCTATGAGTCGTTCGTTCTGCACCTGACCAACATTTAAAAACACCGTTTCGAACAACACGCAGAACACTGCGCGGGGGAGTTTTGCGCGCTGGTTTTGCTGCATCACACAATAAAAATAATGAGGTGGTTCTTGAAAACAACAATAAATCGCAGTCTTGTAGCGGCGGGCATGTGCCTGGCGTTACCACTGTCAGCCCAGGCGCTGGAATTCGCCGGTTACTTGCGCAGCGGCGTCGGGACCTCGGTTAACAGCGGTAAACAGCAGTGTTTCCAGCTACCGGGAGCGCAGACCAAATACCGCTTGGGTAACGAGTGTGAGCAGTACGCTGAACTTGAATTGCGCCAGGATCTGTACACCCTGGACGATGGTTCGGTGCTCAGCGTCGACGGCATGGCATCGCTGTATAACCAGTACGACAAGGACCTGACGTTCAACGGTGACAACGGCTCGGTGCGCATGCCGCAGATGTACGCGCAATGGTCGAACATGCCCAGCCTCAATGGTGGTTCGCTGTGGGCCGGTCGGCGTTACTACAAACGGAATGACATCCATATTTCCGACTTTTACTACTGGAACCAGAGCGCCACCGGCGGCGGTATCGAGGACGTGCTGATCGGCGATCTGAAGTACAGCTACGCCTTCTCGCGCAAGGACAACCTGTACCAGAAGGACTACATCAACCGTCACGATTTCAACGTCGCCGGCTTCAACACCAACCCCGGCGGTGAGTTGGAGTTCGGCTTGAGCTACATCGACAAGCCCGACAGCCGCGACGCTCACCGTGGCTGGGCGATCACCACCCAGCATGTGCAGAAAGGTTTCCTGGGCGGCAAGAACAAACTGGCCTTTCAGTACGGCGAAGGCCCCGGCACGGGGTTGGGCTATACCGGTAACGTGAAGCTGGACGACAGCAGTAAAAGTTATCGCGTGGTGGAGTTCTTCGACTGGCAAGTGACGCCGCGCTTCGGCGGGCAGGTCGAGGCGGTTTATCAGAAAGACATTCGCCCCGACGGCGCTGACCAGAACTGGATTTCCCTCGGGATTCGCCCAGCCTATGCGATCACCGAGCAAATCAAACTGGTGACCGAGCTGGGCCATGATCAGGTCGAGGCCACAGGCGGCACGCGCAAACTGAGCAAGTTCACCATCGCTCCGACCTGGTCACCCAAGGGCCCGGAATTCTGGGCGCGCCCCGAGGTGCGTCTGTATTACACCTATGCCAGCTGGAACGAGGCGGCCAAACGGGCGGCCAATGAACTGGCGGCAGGTTCGGCGTTATCCGACACCGGTGCCTTCGGCACGGCGCGGCATGGTTCGAACGTCGGATTGCAGGTCGAGTACTGGTGGAAATAAGCGATGCTGTCGGGGCCTCGCGCTCCATCGGCACTTCAAAGAACAAAACAGCAGGTGACGTCATGGCCACACCCCAACAATTGCAACTGCTGGCACCCTTGTCCGGCGTGCTGATGCCGCTGGACCAGGTGCCTGATCAGGTGTTTTCCAGTCGCATGATCGGTGACGGTCTGTGCATCGACCCGACCTCGTCCACCTTGTGCGCACCGCTGGCTGGAGTGATCAGCAATGTGCAGGCCAGCGGGCATGCCGTCAGCATCACCGACGACAACGGCGTGCAGGTGTTGATGCACATTGGCCTCGACACCGTGAACCTGGCCGGCAAGGGCTTCACCCGATTGGTGGAGGAAGGTCAGCGGGTTGAGGTGGGGCAGGCGCTGATCGAGTTCGATGCCGATTACATTGCCTTGAACGCCCGCAGTTTGTTGACCTTGATGTTGGTGGTCAGCGGTGAGCCGTTCACTTGGCTGACGCCTGAAACGGGCGTAGTGGAAAGTGGTCAGTTGCTGCTGAGTTTGAGTCCGTCTGAAGTAGCGGCCGATGAGCTGGAGGAAGGCGAGGCACTGTTCTCAAAACCGCTGACGCTGCCCAATCTCAATGGCTTGCACGCCCGCCCTGCGGCGGTGTTTGCCCAGGCGGCGAAAGGTTTTTCGGCGAGTATTTGTCTGCATAAACAGCAGGACAGCGCGAACGCCAAATCCCTGGTGGCGATCATGGCGTTGCAGACCGCTCACGGCGACATCGTGCAAGTCAGCGCGGCGGGCGCGGATGCCGAAGTGGCGATCAAGACCCTGGTCGAGTTGCTGGCTGCCGGGTGCGGAGAAGCCGTGACGGTGATGGCAGAGGTTGAAACGGTTGCGGCTGATGCTTCATCGCTGAAGGTGCTGCACGGCGTCTGTGCATCGGCGGGGTCGGCGTTTGGTCAGGTGGTGCAGATCGCGCAGCAGACCCTTGAAGTCATTGAATCCGGTCGGGGCGCGCAAGTTGAGCGCGAGCACCTGTCCCAGGCGTTGGCGACGGCGGTCCTGGACCTGCAGCAGTTGCGTGACCAGGCCACGGGGGACGCCCAGGCAGATATCTTCAAGGCGCATCAGGAACTGCTCGAAGACCCAAGCCTGCTGGATCAGGCCCTGGCACTGATCGACGCCGGCAAAAGCGCCGGTKTCGCCTGGCGGGCGGCCACAGAGTCGACGGCTACCTTGTTCAAAAAACTGGGCAATGCCTTGCTGGCCGAACGGGCAGCGGATTTGGCCGACGTTGGTCAACGGGTGCTCAAGTTGATTCTCGGCGTAGAGGATCAAGCGATGGAGTTGCCGGAAGGGGCGATTCTGATTGCCGAGCAACTGACGCCCTCCCAGACCGCTGGCCTGGACACGCGCAAGGTGCTGGGGTTCGCGACGGTCGGCGGTGGCGCCACCAGTCACGTGGCGATTCTCGCCCGGGCCTTCGGCTTGCCGGCGATCTGCGGTTTGCCGGTTCAGGTGCTGACACTGGCCAATGGCACCCGGGTTTTGCTCGATGCCGACCAGGGCGAGTTGCAGCTGGATCCCGAACTGGCCGCCATCGAGCAGTTGCAAGCCAATCGTCAGCGACAAAAGAAACGCCGGCAATATGAATTGGAAAATGCCGCGCTGGCTGCCTGTACCCGCGATGGTCATCACGT
>NZ_JBFTML010000029.1:0-73858 GCF_056396925.1 Pseudomonas sp. 05N433
GCCCAACGGGAGCAAGCTCCCTCGCCACAAAGGGTGGATTCCTGCGGTCTTTCAGGGATTACGTATTGTGATCGATATCCAGATGGCTGAACGTCACTTCCCCGCCTTCAGTGGTGTACCCGGTGTTGTCCTGCACATAAACCCCGGCCTTGAAATACAGCGGCTTATCACGCCACATCGTGCTGATGTCGGTGTCCCATTGGTACCCCGCTGCACTGATGCCTAATGCACCGCCCGGGCTGAGGTGGATGAGGTAGGAGAATTCCTGATTGAGTTTCACGCCGGTGGCGATGGTGATGACCCGGGCGGTGTCGTCGTCGGGGTGCATGCGGACTTTGGCGACGATGTTGCCGGTCGAGGTGGAGGTTTTGTATTGATACTCGACCTTCACCAAGGGCTTCTGGCTCTTATAGGCGTGAATCTGACCAATGACGATCTTGCCCGAACTGGGCACCTGGCTGACCGAGAGGGTGGCACGCAGGGTGTTGTCCGCGTCAGGGTAGTACCAGTTTTTCAGCGTGCCATTGCTGTAGGTTTCGCGCAGTTCGGTGCGCGGGTAGATCGCGTTTTCGGTTTTGGAGCCGGTGACCGGGGACCAGAAAAATAAAGTGCCGGTGTCGGAGTGGAAGTATTGATCCTTGAAGCCGTCCACCAGCTTGGTGGTTTCGACAGTGTACGGCGGGCTGCCGACGGGAACACTGAGGTTCCAGGTTGCGAGATCGATCATAATTCAAGCTTCCACTTTTTTACTGCACGTGCGTGCCAGAAGCTCTAGCTCGCGCCTTCGGGTGGGTCTTTATAAGCGTAGAAGGCCTCTTTGTTAATGCCCTTCTGGCAGATGATTGGCGTCAACAACCTGTCGAAATGCCATCCTTCCCGGTTTATAAGGCCTGCAGGGCTGACCGTTAGTCGGCTATATGAAACTTTACCGAAGTGATGGGATACGAGCGGCTTCTGCTTTAAGGGATCCGGGTCTAGAGTGAAGTCGCAATAGGTGACCGGTTTTAACAAAAGGCCGGCCTGAGGCCCCGAAAAAGAGATGCAGCATGGAATGCGCACAATCTAAGCCAGCTGAAGGCAACTCAATCCTGTTAATTGTTGATGATTACCCTGAAAACCTGATCAGCATGCGCGCGTTGTTACAGCGCCAGGATTGGCAGGTCATGACCGCGGCTTCCGGTTTTGAAGCCCTTGGCCTGTTACTCGAACACGATGTCGACCTGGTGCTGCTGGATGTGCAGATGCCGGGCATGGACGGTTTTGAAGTGGCGCGCTTGATGCGCGGCAGCCAGCGAACCCGTCTTACGCCAATCATTTTTCTTACCGCCAACGAACAGTCCCAGGACGCCGTGATCAAGGGCTACGCCAGTGGCGCGGTGGATTACCTGTTCAAGCCGTTCGATCCGCAAATTCTCAAGCCTAAAGTCCAGGCGTTGCTCGAGCACCAGCGTAATCGCCGTGCCTTGCAGCGGTTGAGCCATGATCTGGAAGTCGCCCGGGCCTTCAATGCCTCGGTGCTGGATAACGCCGCCGAAGGCATTCTGGTGGTGAGTGAGGACGGGCTGATTCGCTTCGCCAACCCGGCGATGTCTCGCTTGCTCAATGCCACGGTGAACGACCTGCAAGGCAAGGAGTTTCTGGATTTCCTGCAAAAACCGCACATTCCGATCTGGGCCGATTCCGAGTTGTTTGCCGGTTACAAACGCGGTGAAACCCTGCGCTTGCACGATGCGCTGCTGCGTACCGCGCCCGGCCAGCAAGTGCCGGTGGCGTTGTCTTGCGCGCCTTTGCCCGCCGAACAACATGCGATGGTGGTGACGGTGCTGGACATGTCGGTGGTGCGCCATCTGCATCAGCAGTTGGAGTTCCAGGCGGTGACCGACCCGCTGACCGGGCTGCTCAATCGCCGGGGTTTCTACCAGACCGTTGAAAACCTGCTGCTGCGCGGCGAACGTTCCGACAGCACTTGGGTGCTGTTGTACCTGGACCTCGACGGCTTCAAGCGGGTCAATGATTCCCTCGGCCACGATGCCGGCGACCGGGTGCTGCGTTGGGTGTCCGAGCAGTTGAAGGCGTGCCTGCGGCCCTTCGATATTCTGGCGCGGATGGGGGGCGATGAGTTCACTGCGTTGCTGGATCTTGAGCTCCCCGAGCAGGCGGCAAAGATTGCCGAGAAGCTCATCGAGCGGGTGTCGATCTGTCAGCAGATCGAAGGCATGGACATCGCCTTGGGTGCCAGCATCGGCATCGCCACTTATCCCGATTGCGGGTCTAATCTGGACGGGCTGATGCGCGCCTCCGACATTGCCATGTACGAAGCTAAGCGCGCCGGGCGTCAGCAATATCGCTTCTACGATCACGAAATGAACGGCCGGGCACGCTCGCGGCTGATGCTTGAAGAGAGCGTGCGCACGGCCATCGAGAACCGCGATTTCAACCTGGTGTATCAGCCCCAGGTGGCGATTGCCGATGGGCAGATCCGCGGGTTCGAAGCGTTGTTGCGCTGGCAGCATCCGAGTGTCGGCGATGTACCGCCGGGGCTGTTTTTGCCGTTGCTGGAAGAGGCGCGGTTGATCAGTCGCCTGGGTAGCTGGATTTATCATCGCGGGGCCAAACAGCGCAAAGCCTGGGAAACCTTGTTTGCCGAAGATCTGGTGCTGGGCGTCAGCTTGAGCAGCACCCAATTCGGGTTGCCCAACCTGGTCACCGAGCTGCGTCAGGTGCTGGAGCGCCATGGCCTGAAGCCGCAGCAGCTGGAAGTCGAGGTCACGGAAGAGGCCTTGATGTCTAACCCCGACGAGACCCGCAAACAACTGCGTTTGCTGCGCAATCTGGGGGTACGGGTGGCGCTGGATGACTTCGGCTCCGGGGCTTGTTCGCTGGCGCATTTGCGCGACCTGGAACTGGACACGCTCAAGCTCGACCGGCATTTGATCGCCCGGTTACCAGGGTCCGAACGGGATGCGGCGCTGGCACGCAGTGTCATCGATTTGTGCAACCGGTTAGGGCTGCTGGTGATCGCCGAAGGGGTTGAAACGGTGGCGCAATATGAGTGGCTGCAAGCCAACGGTTGCCAGTATGTGCAGGGTTTCCTGGTGGCGCGGCCGTTGATGGCCGAGGACACCGGTCACTTTGTCGAGCCGTTCGACTGGGGCGCGCTGACGAGTTGAATTCGCTACACTGGCGACCTTTTCGTGATGCGTGTTGCCGCTCCAATGACTGTGTTGAAATACCTCCAGGCTTATCCTGCCGCGTTGCAGGACCAGGTGCGCCAACTGATCGCCGAAGGTCGGCTGGGCGATTACCTGAGCCAGCGCTATCCGGAAAAACACGGGGTGCAGAGCGACAAGGCGCTGTACGCCTATGCCCTGGACCTCAAGCAGGAATACCTGCGTAACGCCCCGGCCATCGACAAGGTGTTGTTCGACAACCGCCTGGACCTGACCCACCGCGCGCTCGGTCTGCACACCGCGATATCACGGGTGCAGGGTGGCAAGCTCAAGGCCAAGAAAGAAATTCGCATCGCCTCGCTGTTCAAGGACGCGGCGCCGCAGTTTCTGAAGATGATCGTGGTGCATGAGCTGGCGCACTTCAAAGAGTCGGATCACAACAAGGCGTTCTACAAGTTGTGCGAGCACATGTTGCCGGGGTATCACCAGGTGGAGTTCGATTTGCGGGTATACCTGACATGGCGGGATATGCACTGAACAAATCTGCTAATTAATCGGGAGCGCATGGATGGACGTGAGCAAGACCAAGAGCAGCTTCTACCGCCGATTGTACGTGGCGTACCTGATCGACAGCGGGCTGGCCAGTAACGTCCCTGCATTGACCGAAGTGACCGGTATGCCCCGACGCACGGCTCAGGACACCATCGCGGCGTTGGCGGATCTGGATATCGTTTGTGAATTCGAGCAGGAAGAGGGCGCACGTAACCACGCGGGGCGCTATCGGATTCGCGAGTGGGGGGCGATTGATCGGGGGTGGATCGAGCGTAATCTGCGGCAGATTAAAGCGGTGCTGGAGTATCCCTGAGCTTTTGCGGTGTTGCAGATGACGCCTTCGCGGGCAAGCCTCGCTCCTACAGGGGGGGCACTGTTCCTGTGGGAGCGGGCTTGCCCGCGATGGGGCCCTCAAGGACGACGCATCCCGATATGCGGAATCTGATCCTCGAGGTATTCCTCACCCACCACCACAAACCCGTACCGCCCGTAGTACCCCTGCAAATGCGCCTGGGCCGAGAGGTAGATCGGCACCTCGGGCCAGTGCTTCTCGGCCTGCTTCAACGCCTGGCTCATCAACTCATGCCCAAGCCCGGCACCGCGTGCCTGGGGTGCAATGATCACCCGGCCAATCACCACGTCGCCGCCCTGCAATTGCGGGTCGAGCAATCGCAGGTAGGCCACCAGCCGATCCCCGTCCCAGCCCATCAAATGGCAAGTGTCACCTTCCAGGTCCTGGCCATCGATGTCTTGATAAGCGCATTTCTGCTCGACGACAAACACTTCGGCGCGCAGTTGCAAAATGGCATACAGCTGCTCTTTACCCAGATCGCTGTGGTGTTTGCAGACCCAATCGATTGTCATCTTCACATTCCTTGAACAACGTTGTTCCGATACTAAGCGCCCTGAGACGGGATGTCTTTATCGCAGGGGAATCTGTGATAAAGACCAAAATGCCATCATTCATTTCTCGCGAAGTTGTCTTCTTTGTGTAATCTGCGATGAAGCGCTGTGCAATGGCCTCAATGAGCTAATGTTAGGACCTGGGTTCGCCGGTAGAGGAATCTTGGAGTTTTGGCTGAAAAACACGTCGGGCAGCCCGCCCGCTAAGGATTTCTGGCATGCCGCGGTTTCATCGAGCGTTTGCTTTGATCGGATTGCTGTTGCTGACACAGGCCGAGGCTGCGGAAAAGCTGCGTCTGGTCGCCGATGCCTGGCCACCCTTTACCGACGCCACGCTGGTCAATGGCGGTGTGGCCACGGACATCGTCAGCACCGCGCTGGCCCGGGCCGGTTACGCCAGCGATTTCGAACAAGTGCCGTGGGCCCGGGCCTTGTTTGGGGTGGGCGAGGGACGTTACGACGTACTGGTCAACACCTGGTACACCGACGAGCGCACGAAGCTGGGGCAATTTTCCGGCGAGTACCTGCTCAACCGCGTGCGCTTTCTCAAGCGCAAAGACACGCCAATCGAATACAACAACCTGCAACAACTGCACACCTACCCGATAGCGGTGGTACGCGGTTATGCCTATTCGCAGGAATTTGATGAGGATGTGTCGTTGCAGAAGGTCCCGGTGCATAACTTCGCCATGGCTGTGCGCATGGTCGCGGCCGATCGGGTCAAGCTGACTTTGGAAGACGAGTTCGTCGCCCGGTATTACCTGGCGCGGGAATCACCCAAAGTGCGCAATGCCGTGGAGTTCCTGCCCAAGCCGTTGAGCGAGAACAGTCTGCATATTCTGGTGAGCCTGAAGAACCCGGAGCATGAACAGATCGTCGCCGGTTTCGATCGCGAGATTGCGGCGATGAAGGCTGACGGGAGTTATGAGAAGTTGCTCAGGCAGCATGGGATGTGATCTGAAAGGCCTGCAGTGTCCGAGCTGAAGCMTTCGCGGGCAAGCCCGGTCGCTGCACATTTCAGGCTTCGTTAGTGTCCTTGATCAAATGCGCCGCCAACGTCCGCAACGGCCCCAGTTGCCGACAGATCAACGCCAGTTGTGTCTGTACCAGCCGCTGGCCTTCATCGATTTCATCCGGCATCTGCTCAAGCGCATTGGCCAGTGCTTCTTCCTCATCACTCTGAATCGCAATCGGCTGTTTGCTCGCCAGGCCCTGGGCAATGTCGTCGAGGCTGGCGGCCACGCTCACACCCGCACCGTCGATCAGGTGCTCGCGCACATCCGACGGCAGTTGGGTTTCACGGTGTGCCCCAAGCCCCGACAAATAGCTGAGCAGGGTGTGCGACAGCACCAGGAATCGGAACCCGACATCGGCTTCCTTACGGAAGTGCCCCGGCTCCATCAGCATGTTGGCCAGTGTCGTCGACAACGCCGCGTCGGCGTTGTGCGCGTTACGTCGGGCCAGGCGGTAAGCCAGGTCGTCGCTTTTACCGGCGGCGTATTGCTGCATGATCTGGCGCAGGTAAATGCTGTTGCAGGTCAGGGTATTGGCCAGCACTTTGTTCAGGCGTCGGCCCTGCCAGTCCGGCAGGAACAGGAATACCGCCAGGCCGGCGATCAGGCTGCCGAGCAAGGTATCGAACAGTCGCGGCAGAAGCAGCCCGTAACCGTCGCCCACCTGGTTGAAGCAGAACAGCACCATGATCGTAATGGCGGCTGTCGCCAGGGTGTAGCGGGTGGTGCGGTTGGTAAAGAACACCACCCCGGCGACGATGGCGAAGCTCGACTGGATCAACGGGTTGGGGAACAGATCGAACAGCGCCCAGGCCACTGTCAGGCCGATGGCGGTGCCGATGATCCGTTGGCCCAGTTTGCGGCGGGTGGCGCCGTAGTTCGGCTGACAGACAAACAACGTGGTGAGGATGATCCAGTAACCTTGCGAGGGGTGGATCAAATGCACCATCGCGTAGCCGATGCTCAATGCCAGGGGCAGGCGCAGGGCGTGGCGGAACAGCAAGGACGTTGGCGTCAGCTGTGTGCGCAAGCGAATCCACACATCCTTGAGACTGCGTGGCGAACGGTCGAGCAGGCTGCTGTCGGTGGCGTCTGCAAGCGCATCGGGGTTGCTGGCGTCGCTGAGCAAACGGTCGAGGGTGCCGAGGTTGGCGGCCAATGCCCGCAACGAGCGCAACAGACCACGCCAGGCCGGATTGCTCTGGATGCGCAGGTGTTCGAGGGAGGCGTGCAGGTCGCTCAGGGCTTCGGCGAAGCTGGCGTCATAGATGAACGGCTGGCGCATCTGGATCGATTCGGCCAGCGCGCGGCACACCTTGCCTTGTTGGCGCAGCAGGCGCTGACAGCGGAACAGCACGTCGCTGTGGAAGAACGCCTCGGCCAGCGCGTTGTAAGGGTAGTGCGAGGAGCTGGCGCGCTCGTGGATGTCCTGGGCGAGGAAGTACAGCTTCAGGTAACGGCTGAGTTTCGCCCCCGGCCGGCCATCGCCGACCCGGTGCAGAATGATTTCCTTGGCGGCGTTCAGGGCTGCCACCACCCGACCGTTCTGCTGGGCCAGTTCCAGGCGGCGCGCTTCCACGTCCAACTGCCGGATCGGTTCGAACAACGACGATTTCAGTTTCAGGTAATAACCCAGTTCACGGAATAACCGCGCCAGGCTCTGTTGCACCGGCTGGTTGGAAAACAGCACCTGCCACAACACCGAGAGCAAGCCATACCACGCCGCACCCGCCACCAGCAGTACCGGCTCGTGCCAGAAATCAGTGACTGCGCCGCCGCGCTGGTCCACGCCGATCATGGTGTAGACCGACAGAATCAGCGTCGCTGACGCAATCGCGCCATAACGCTCGCCCAGCGCGCCGAGCATGGTCAGGCAGAAGCTGGCCAGGGCAAAGGCGATGATAAAGAGGATGGGGTAGGGGAAGAGCAGTTCGACGGACAGGGCGGCGACCATAAAACACACCAGCGTCACGGCCAGTGCGTTGAGGCGGCCCTGCCAACTGTCGTCGGTTTCGGCCAGGGCGCTGGCGATGATCCCCAGGAACAACGGGATCAGCAGCCCCATTTGATCCTGAGACCAACACAGCGCCATGGTGCCGGTCAGGGCGATGAATACCCGAACGCTGTAACTGAATTTATCCAGCGCCCAGAGGCGACGCAGAGACTGCCGAAATGTGGTCGATGACATGAAGTGCGAAGGCCTTCCGAGGCAATGACGCTAAATTGAGCCACTAATGACGCCGACGCAATGGCGCCGATCACATCAGACAGCAAAATCTGTTCCTTCCTCGTTCTGTGTTGCCTGTCAGGACGTCTTCGCGATCGGTCAGACGTATTGCGCCGCCGCGTAACCGGAGGCCCAGGCCCATTGGAAGTTGAAACCACCCAGATGCCCGGTGACGTCGAGCACTTCACCGACGAAATACAGGCCGGGGCTTTTCAGCGACTCCATGGTCTTGGATGACACTTCGCGCGTGTCGACGCCACCCAGGGTCACTTCGGCCGTGCGGTAGCCCTCGGTGCCGGCCGGCACGACTTTCCAGCTCGCCAGTTTTTCAGCGATGTCTGCAATTTCCGCGTGGGTGTACTGCTTCATCGGTTTGGAGACGAACCAGTTGTCTGCCAGCAGGTTGGCCATCTTCTTGGTGAAGATTTCACCGAGCAGGGTTTTCAGCTCACTGTTGGGGCGTTCGACTTGCTGCTGTTGCAGCCAGCTCGGTACGTCGTGATCCGGCATCAGGTTGATCTCTACCGTGTCGCCGGATTCCCAGAACGAAGAAATCTGCAAAATCGCCGGGCCGCTGAGACCGCGGTGGGTGAACAGGATGTTCTCGCGGAAACTCTGGTCGTTGCAGCTCACCAGGCAATCCACCGACGTACCGGACAGCTCGGTGCACAGCTCCTTGAGCTGATCGGTGATGGTGAATGGCACAAGACCGGCTCGGGTCGGCAGCAGGTCGTGGCCGAACTGCTTGGCCACCTGATAGCCGAAGCCGGTGGCGCCGAGGGTCGGAATCGACAGGCCGCCGGTGGCGATCACCAGGGATTGGCAAGTGATCTGGCCCAGCGTGGTATCCAGCAGATAACCGCTTTCGAGCTTCTCGATGGTCTGGATCGAGGTGTCCAGGTGCAGGCTGACGCCAACCTGATTGCACTCGTCGAGCAGCATGTCGAGGATGTCGCTGGATTTGTTATCGCAGAACAACTGGCCGAGTTTCTTCTCGTGGTACGGCACGCCGTGTTTGGCCACCAGACCGATGAAGTCCCACTGGGTGTAACGTGCCAACGCAGATTTGCAGAAATGTGCGTTCTGCGAGAGGAAATTGCTCGGCTCGGTGTACATGTTGGTGAAATTGCAGCGGCCACCGCCCGACATGAGGATTTTCTTGCCGGCCTTGTTGGCATGGTCAAGCAACATCACCTTGCGCCCGCGCCCGGCGGCGGTCAGCGCACACATCAACCCTGCGGCGCCAGCGCCAATGATCACGACTTCGGTAGAGCGCAAAACGGTGTCCTCACATAAATCTCAGAGCTAACGGCGATCCCGTAGGAGCGAGGCTTGCCCGCGAAGAACGATAACGCGTTGCATCAGGTGTACCGGCGATCTTGCCGACCTGGGCGCCGGGAATGCCCGCCTCACCGGTCAGTGCGCCGAGAATGTCGCCTGGACGGACTTTGTCTTTACGGCCCGCACCAATGCACAGCGTGCTCATCAGCGGCAGCAGCGGACCGCCGCCCTGGGACGTGAGGTTATCCACCTGATCCCAATTCAACGGCGACTTCTGCAGTTGCTCGATGGCTTGGGCGCGATGGGCTTCGGACGGTGCGACCAGGCTGATCGCGATGCCTTTCTCGCCGGCACGACCGGTACGGCCGACACGGTGAATATGGATTTCCGAGTCACGGGCCAGTTCGACGTTGATCACCATGTCCAGCGCATCGATGTCCAGGCCGCGTGCGGCGACGTCGGTGGCGACCAGTACCGACGTACTGCGGTTGGCGAACATGGCCAACACCTGGTCGCGGTCACGCTGTTCCAGATCGCCGTGCAGGCCGACGGCGGAGATGCCTTTGGACGTCAGGTGATCGACGGTTTCCTGCACCTGCTGCTTGGTGAAGCAGAACGCCACGCAGGACGCCGGACGGAAGTGGCCGAGCACCTTGGTCACCGCGCTCATGCGCTCTTCCGGGGAGATTTCGTAGAAGCGCTGCTCGATCTGCGTGTCGTCGTGGAACGCCTCGGCCTTCACTTGCTGTGGATTACGCATGAACTTCGACGCCAACTGCTTGATGCCCACCGGATAGGTGGCGGAGAACAGCAGGGTCTGGCGACGTTCCGGGCACTGGGCGATGATTTCTTCGATGGAATCGTAGAAACCCATGTCGAGCATGCGGTCGGCTTCGTCGAGGATCAGCGTGTTCAGACCGTGAAGCACCAGCGAACCCTTGCGCAGGTGTTGCTGGATACGCCCCGGCGTGCCGACGATGATGTGTGCGCCGTGCTCCAGCGAGCCGATCTGCGGGCCGAAAGACACACCGCCGCACAGGGTCAGGACCTTGATGTTGTCTTCGGCACGGGCCAGGCGACGGATTTCCTTGGCGACCTGGTCGGCCAGCTCACGGGTCGGGCAGATGACCAGTGCCTGGCAACCGAAGAAGCGCGGATTGATCGGGTTCAACAGGCCGATACCGAAGGCGGCGGTCTTGCCGCTGCCGGTCTTGGCCTGGGCGATCAGGTCCATCCCCTTGAGGATCACCGGCAAGCTTTGCGCCTGGATCGGCGTCATCTGGGCATAACCGAGGGAGTCGAGGTTAGCCAGCATGGCGGCGGACAGCGGCAAAGTATTAAAAGCGGTGGCGATGGTGGTCACGGGACTGGCCTGCAAAACAAAATGTCGCGCAGTGTATCAGTCCCAGGCTCTCCACCTGCAAATTCTGGACGAATAGCCGTAGCAGCTGTCGAGGTACGAGGCTGCGTTGCGTGTCCGCAGGACCGCCCCGGGGGGCCGCTTCGCAGCCCAACGCAGCCTCGTGCCTCGGCAGCTGCTACGGGTCAGTGCTCGATATCGTGCTCACGGCTGACCATCCGTCGGCCATCCTTTGGTGAAAGCTGCGAGAAGATCGTTGCAGCCAGCATCGCCATGATTCCTACCGTCACAAACGTCAGCTGGAACGCGCCCAGCACCGTGTCCACGTCGTCATTGCCCATCTCCGCCGTGAATCCGCCGAGCAGCGCACCGGCGCACGCCACGCCCAGGCTCAGGGACAATTGCGCTACCACCGACAGCAAACTGTTGCCGCTGCTGGCGCTGGCGTCGTCGAGGTCGATCAGTGTCACGGTATTCATYGCGGTGAACTGCAAGGAGTTGATCGCCCCCAGAATCGCCAACTGGCCCAGCAACAGCCAATACGGTGTCTGCTCGCTGACCAGGCCCATGCTCGCCAGCATGATCCCCAGCGCCAGTGTGTTGCCGGTCAGCACGATGCGGTAGCCGAAACGTTCGATCAACGGCCGCGCCACCGATTTGGCGACCATCGCGGCCGCAGCCAGGGGCAGCATGCTCATCCCGGCCTGTGACGGCGAATAGCCCAGCGCCACTTGCAGCAGCAACGGCACCAGGAACGGCAATGCGCCGCTGCCCAACCGGGCGAACAGGTTGCCGAGGATGCCCACGGCGAAGGTCCGGGTCTTGAACAGCGATGGCGCAAACAGTGGATTGTCGATGTGCCCGGCCCGCAGCCAATAGGCCGCCAGACAGGCCATGCCGGCAAACAACAGCAACATCACCCGCAAGTGCGGCAGACGCAGTTCGCCGAGGCCTTCCATGGCGATGGTGATCAGCACCATCGCCGCGCCGAACAGCAAGAAGCCCAGGCTATCGAAGCGGGTGCGCTCGCTGCCGCGCAAGTCGGGGATGAATTTCCATACCGCGTAGCAACCGAGAACGCCCACCGGCAGGTTGATCAGGAAGATCCAATGCCAGGTCAGGTATTGCACCATCCAGCCGCCCATGGTCGGGCCGATCAGCGGGCCGAGCAGGCCGGGAATGGTGATGAACCCCATGATCCGCACCAGATCCGAGCGCGGATACGCGCGCAGCACTACCAAGCGTCCGACCGGCAACATCAAGGCGCCGCCCAGGCCCTGGATCACCCGGGCGCCGATCAGCATGCTCAGGGTGCTCGACAAGGCGCAGAGCAATGAGCCGATGCTGAACAACAGGATGGCGCCGAAGAAAATTTTCTTGGTGCCGAAACGGTCGGCGATCCAGCCGGAGGCGGGAATCAGCAAGGCGACGGTGAGCATGTAGGCGATGATCACACCCTGCATGCGCAGCGGGTCTTCGGCCAGGTCCCGGGCCATGGCGGGGAGGGCGGTGTTGAGGATTGTCCCGTCGAGGGACTGCATGAAGAAGGCAATGGCCACGACCCATGGCAACCAGCGGGCGGTGACGGCGTCGAGAGGTGGGCGGTTGGGCATGGGGCCTCTTGTTAATGCAGATTCGTGGCTGGCGCTGAACCCTGTGGCGAGGGAGCTTGCTCCCGCTCGGCTGCGTAGCAGTCGTAAATCCGGTGAATGCGGTCTGTCTGATAGAGCACATTGCCGGTCTGGGGCCGCTTCGCAGCCCAGCGGGAGCAAGCTCCCTCGCCACAGGTTTTTGTGTTTACAGGGTCAAGGTCAGTCGGCTGACGAGCGCTCCCGGCAGCAATGCCGAAGACGTGTTCCGCTGACTGTAGGTGCTGGCCGACAACATCAGCTCGCGTTCCTCGGTCAACGCTTCCAGCTGCGAACCGAGCAGGCTGTAGGCGCTGTCATCGAAACGCATGGTGCTGACCGGTGCCTGAATCTCGCCGTTCTCGACCCAGAAGGTCGCGAACCGTGTCATGCCGGTCAGGCGCGCCGCCGGTTGGTCCGAGTAGTTCAGGTACCACAGGTTGCTGATATACAAACCGGTGCCCAGTTGCTTGAGGATCTCGGCGTCAGGCAACGAGCCGGCCGCCATGTTCAACGCACTTGGCGCTTCACCGCCGCCAGCACCGTTGGCGGTCAGTCCGTATTCGGCGGCGCTGCGTGAACCGACCAGTTGCTCGCCCGCCTTGCCCTCAACAATCAGCCGCAGATCACTGCGCGGATAACCTTCACCGGAGAACGCCGGGCTCAGGGAGCCGCTGACTTTTTCATCCAGGGACACCAACGGGCTGAACGAGCTGTCGCCACCGTAGAGCTTCTGCAACGGACTGCTCTTGCTGGCAATCGACTGCGCCGAGAACCCGCCCCAACTGAGCATGCCCATGACTTCTTCCAGGGCTGCCGGCGCGAGGTAGGCGCGGTACTGACCCGGCGCCAGCGTGCGCGTTGGCCGACCCAGAAACGCCAACTGCTCGCGGGCCTGCTGGAAACGCCGGGCAAAGCCTTCGCTGTTCCAGTCGTGCCCGGCATAGCTGGCTTTCACCGCCTGACCGTTTTCATGGAACAGGCTGAAATCGAAGTTGAAGCTATTGGCCTGATGCCAGCCGAACGCGCCCGAGGAGCTGGCGAAACCGCGACTGATCGGCCCGGCGGCATAGAAACCGACCAGATCCAGCCCCTCGGCGGCCTGAGTGATTTCAGCGACCACCTGCTCGGTGTCCGGCAGCGGATGATCCTGCACGTTGTTGCTCTGCCAGTCGTCATGGTTGAGCAGCAGGTACGGGTCCTGAGGCAGCAACGGCAGGGTTTCGCGCAACTGTTGTAGCCCCTCGGCCAGACGCTGAAGATCGACTTCCGGATCGCCCGACAACGTGATATCGAGGTCGGCGTGCCGGCCGTCGTTGATCAGTTTGAAGCCGATGCTTGCCTGCTGCACCTGCCCGGCCTGACGCACCTTGGCGTGGTTGAAGCGCACGAAGGCCGACGATTCGGCGGCGTAGCTGAGGGTGAACTGCTCAGGCGTGCGCAGTGCATCGCGCAGCCAGTCGACCAAGGCCTTGAACGAATCGGCCTGGTTTTTTGAAGTGCTCGTGGACGTACTCATCAGGCATCTCCCCCAAACACATCAACGTTGCTGAACACACAGGCCGGCGACGCATGGCCGACACGGATCACCTGGTTCGGTTCGCCCTTGCCGCAGTTCGGCGTCCCCAGCACCTTGAAGGTGCTGACGTCACCGACGGCGCGCAGGCTCTTCCAGAATTGCGCGGAAATCGCCCGGTAGTTCGGGTTCTTCACCACGCCTTTGAGTTCGCCGTTTTCGATCAACTGGCCCCATTCGCAACCGAACTGGAATTTGTTGCGCGCATCGTCGATGGACCACGAACGGTTGGTGCTCATCAAAATGCCGTGCTCGATGTTGCCGATCAGTTGCTCAAGCGGCTGATCGCCGGGCTCGATGTTGAGGTTGGCCATGCGGTCGATCGGCGGACGGTTCCAGCCGCAGGCGCGGCTGTTGGCCACGCCGTCGAGGCTGGCCCGGAACTGCGAGAGCGCGCCGCCCAATGGTCGCAGCAGCAAACCTTGCTTGATCAGGAATTGCTTGCTGGCGGCGGTGCCTTCGTCGTCATGGCCGTAGCTGGCGAGCTGTTCGGGGATGTCCGGGTCGAATGTCACGTTGAGCAGTTCGGAGCCGTATTGCAGGCGGCCGAAGTCTTGCGCCTTGACGAAACTGGTGCCGGCGTAATTGCGCTCGTCGCCCAGGATGCGGTCCAGTTCCAGCGGGTGACCGATGGACTCGTGGATCTGCAGCATCATCTGGTCGGGCATCAGCAACAGGTCGCGCGGGCCTTGCGGGGTGTTCGGTGCCAGCAGCAATTGCAACGCCTGGTCGGCGACTTTCGGGCCGGCGCCGATCAGGCCGCAGCGGCTGATCACATCAAAGCCGCCCTGCTGACCGAAATTCTCGCGGCCGAGGGTGCGGGTCTGGCTGTCGCTACCGTCGTAGGCGGTGACGTCCATGCTCGGGTAGACGAAGCGCTGGGCCTGGCGCAGTTCGGCGCCGGCGCTGTTGAGGTAGATCTGCTCGACGTTGGTGATACCGATGCTCGCCTGCCAGTTCACCAGGCGTTCGTCCTTGGGCACGGCGGCAGATTCGGCGCCGAGCAGTTGGTAGCAATCGCTGAGAGACGGGAAGGGTTGGTCGAGGCTCGGCGAGAAATAGTCGGCGCGCTCGCTGGAAACCGCTTGCTCACGCAAGTCGAGGAGGGCGTGTGGCTTGAGTCGACGGGCTTGTTGCTCGGCCTTCTCCAGCGCGGCTTGCAGCCCGGACTGGGACAAGTCGTTGGTCGCGGCATAGGCTTCGACGCCGTTGACCCGAACGGTCAGCATCGCACCTTCGTCCCGGCTCAGGCTCGGTGGTTCGGCGACGTTCTTGCGCACTGAAAGATACTGACCGGATTCGCGAACATAACGCAGCGAAAAGAATTCAGCGCCCGTGCGCAACGCAGCGAAGCGCTGCTTGAGCTGGGGGTGGAAATCGAACATTCGGGAACCTCCTTGGTATGGAGTGGCGGCGAATCGGTGTTGCGAGGGGGGGAAACGTTTGCGTGGCGCTAGATTAGGCCTGCGTGGGGGGTAGGATCAAGTGAAGAGCGGTGTAGGAAGAGTTGAGGTTGGGTGAGTCAGGAATTTATCTATTGCTTGGGCGGACGCTTTCGCGGGCAAGCCTCGCTCCTACAGGGCGAATGCGATTCCCTGTAGGAGCGAGGCTTGCCCGCGAAGGCCGCGCCTCGGTGTTACGGCTTACTGAGCGCTCACATCCCGCAACGGCTTGCCCTTCACCGGTGCACCGCCGGCCACGTAGTACTTGGCCTTGCTGCGCGGCAATGGTTTGCGACCGCGGATCTTGTCGGCGATTTTCTCGGCCATCATGATCGTTGGTGCGTTCAGGTTGCCGGTGGTGATGATCGGCATGATCGAAGCATCGACCACGCGCAGGCCTTGCATGCCATGCACACGACCTTCGCCATCGACCACGGCCATTTCGTCGGTGCCCATCTTGCACGAGCAGGACGGGTGGAACGCGGTTTCGGCGTGCTCACGGATGAACTTGTCCAGCTGCTCGTCGGTTTGCACGTCGATGCCGGGGCTGATTTCGCGACCACGGAAGGCATCCAGCGCCGGCTGTTGCATGATTTCACGGGTCAGGCGGATGCCATCGCGGAATTCCTGCCAGTCCTGCTCGGTAGCCATGTAGTTGAACAGGATGCTCGGGTATTCGCGCGGATCCTTGGACTTGGCCTGGATGCGACCGCGGCTTGGCGAACGCATGGAACCCATGTGTGCCTGGAAGCCGTGCTCTTTCACGCCGTTGCTGCCGTTGTAGTTAATCGCTACCGGCAGGAAGTGATACTGGATGTTCGGCCATTCGAATTCCGGGCGGGTACGAATGAAACCGCCGGCTTCGAACTGGTTGCTGGCGCCGATGCCGGTGCCGTTGAACAGCCACTCGGCACCGATGGCCGGCTGGTTGTGCAGGAGCAGCGACGGGTACAGCGAGACCGGTTGGGTGCAGGCGTATTGCAGGTACAACTCGAGGTGATCCTGCAGGTTTTCACCGACGCCCGGCAGGTCGTGGACCACCGGAATATCAAGCTTTTTCAGCAGTTCGGCCGGGCCGACACCGGAGCGTTGCAGGATCTGCGGCGACGCGATGGCGCCGGAGCACAGCAACACTTCTTTGCGGGCACGGACTTCAACGCGTTCTTCGGCGGCACCGATCAGGTAACGCACGCCGACTGCACGCTTGCCTTCGAACAGAATCTTGTCGGTCAGGGCGTGGGTGACGATGGTCAGGGTCGAACGCTTCTTGGCGATGTCCAGGTAACCGCGAGCGGTACTGGAGCGACGGCCTTTCGGCGTCACGGTGCGGTCCATCGGGCCGAAACCTTCCTGCTGGTAACCGTTCAAGTCTTCGGTACGCGGGTAACCGGCCTGCACGCCTGCTTCAACCATCGCGCTGAACAGCGGGTTGTTGCCGGCTTTGGGCGTGGTCACGCTGACCGGACCGTCGCCACCGTGGTAGTCGTTCGGGCCGATGTCACGGGTTTCCGCCTTGCGGAAATACGGCAGGCAGTCGAGGTAAGTCCAGTCTTCCAGGCCTGGCAGTTTCGCCCAGTTGTCGTAGTCCATGGCGTTGCCGCGGATGTAGCACATGCCGTTGATCAGCGAAGAACCACCCAGGCCCTTGCCGCGACCGCATTCCATCCGGCGACCGTCCATGTGTGGCTCTGGATCGGTTTCGTACGCCCAGTTGTAGCGACGACCTTGCAGCGGGAACGCCAAAGCCGCCGGCATTTGTGTGCGGAAATCCAGACGGTAATCCGGGCCGCCCGCTTCGAGCAGCAGGACGGTGACGCCTTCGTCTTCAGTCAGACGGGTCGCCAGGGTGTTACCGGCGGAGCCGGCACCGATGATGATGTAATCGAATACTTGGGACATTGAATGCACCCTCTTTGAAGTTGGTCAGGTCGCGGTCGCGGATTTGTCACTTACTGTGGCGAGGGAGCTTGCTCCCGCTCGGCTGCGCAGCAGTCGCAAATCAGCGACCGTGTTCTGTCTGAATGAGCGCTGAACCTGAAGTTGGGGCTGCTTCGCAGCCCAGCGGGAGCAAGCTCCCTCGCCACAAAGGCCCCAGCTTCAGGTTCGCGTCAGATCAGAAAACCGAGGCGTAATCGCCCAGTTCGACCTGTACCGATTTGATGCGTGTGAAGTTGTTCAGCGAGCTGATGCCGTTCTCACGGCCCACGCCCGACTGCTTGTAGCCGCCGACCGGCATCTTGGCGTCGGACTCGCCCCAGGCGTTGATCCAGCAGATACCGGCTTCCAGTTGATGAATCACGCGGTGCGCGCGGTTCAGGTCTTTGGTAACAACGCCGGCAGCCAGACCGAAGTCGGTGTCGTTGGCGCGACGGATCACTTCTTCTTCGGTTTCGTAGGTCAGGATGCTCATCACCGGGCCGAAGATTTCTTCGCGCACGATGGTCATCTCGTCGGTGCAGTCGGTGAACACGGTCGGAGCCACGAATGCGCCTTTGGCGAATTCGCCGTCGGTCAGACGAGCGCCGCCGCACAGCAGGCGAGCACCTTCTTCCTTACCTTTGGCGATGTAACCCAGCACGCTTTCCATGTGGGCGAAGCTGACCAGCGGGCCGAAGTTGGTGTTTTCGTCTTCCGGGTTGCCAACGCGGATGCGCGCAACGCGCTCAACGATCTTGGCTTCGAACGCGGCTTTCAGGTGGCTCGGGACGAACACGCGAGTGCCGTTGGTGCAGACCTGACCGGAGCTGTAGAAGTTGGCCATCATCGCGGTGTCGGCGGCGCGATCGAGGTCGGCGTCGTCGAAAATGATCAGCGGGGATTTGCCGCCCAGTTCCATGGTCACGTCTTTCAGCGTGGAGGCGGAAGCGCTGGCCATGACTTTCTTGCCGGTGTCGGTGCCGCCGGTGAAGGAGACTTTTTCGATGCGTGGGTGTTCGGTCAGCCAGGTGCCGACTTCACGGCCGCTGCCGGTCAACACGTTGAACACACCAGCCGGCAGGCCGGCTTCGGTGTAGATCTCGGCCAGTTTCAGGGTGGTCAGCGAGGTGACTTCGCTTGGCTTGAAGATCATCGCGTTACCGGCCGCCAGGGCTGGAGCGGATTTCCACAGGGCGATCTGGATCGGGTAGTTCCACGCGCCGATACCGGCCACGATGCCCAGTGGCTCGCGACGAGTGTAGACGAAAGAAGTGGTGCGCAGTGGAATCTGCTCGCCTTCGATGGCCGGTACCAGACCTGCGTAGTATTCCAGCACGTCAGCGCCGGTGACGATGTCGACGTAACGGGTTTCGGAGTACGCCTTGCCGGTGTCCAGGGTTTCCAGGGCGGCCAGTTCATCGTTGCGCTCGCGCAGGATGTCGACGGCACGACGCAGGATGCGCGAACGCTCCATGGCGGTCATCGCGGCCCAGATTTTCTGGCCCTTTTCGGCACTGACCACTGCACGCTCGACGTCTTCCTTGGTCGCACGCTGTACTTTTGCGAGGACTTCACCGTTAGCCGGGTTGATGGCTTCGAAGGTGGCGTCGCTGCTGGCGTCACTGTAGCCGCCGTCGATGTAGAGTTTTTGCAGTTCGAAACGGGCCATAAAGTCCTCGCAAGTGCATAAGTTGGTTGGCGTTAACCACTGGGACGTGCCGTGTAGCGTTGGCGACGCTGATCAGTGGCGTTCAGGGGCTGAGCGGTTTTATGTGTGCTCTAACTCACCTGCTTGGCCAATTGGATATCCATGTATTCGTAAGCGATTCTTTGCGCCTGCTCGGTGTCGAAAGCATCTCCCGACAGCGCGCCGCGCAACCACAAACCGTCAATGAGGGCTGCCAGGCCCCGGGCGGCGCTGCGCGCTTGATCAAGCGGCAACGCACGGCGGAACTGGCAGCACAGGTTGGAATACAGACGGTGATCGTTGATCCGCTGCAACCTGTGCAAAGACGGCTGGTGCATGCTGGTGGCCCAGAAGGCCAACCAGGTTTTCATTGCCGGGCCATTGACCTGGCTGGCGTCGAAGTTGCCTTCGATAATCACCTGCAGATGCGCCCGTGGGCTGTCATCTGCCATCGCCTGACGGCGTGCGGTGACGTTCTCGCTGAGGACGCTCATCAGATACCGCATCGTGGCGGCGATCAGGCCATTCTTGTCCTGAAAATAGTGACTGATGATGCCATTCGAGACACCGGCCAAACGGGCGATCAGCGCAATGCTGGCGTCCCCCATGCCGACCTGATCGACGGCCTGTAGCGTGGCTTCGATCAATTGCTGGCGGCGGATGGGTTGCATACCGACCTTGGGCATCTTGCACATCTCCTTAGGCCTCCCGGTGGACGAAATACGCCTACCGGATTGAGGGCCAGTCTATTTTGTTTTGATTGAACGTTCAATCAACAAAGAATAAGATCTGCGACAATTCGTCGCTGCTTACAGATTTTTCCTACGTGTAAATGACGATAAACCGACATCCAAAAATGCTCGAAACCCATACGCAGACGCGTTCCAGGGGTTTCGGGCTTTTTTCGGGGTGTCTTTATATCACCCGCCGGTCGGCTGCCAACTAATCGATTGGTCGGGTACCGCGTTGCCTTGTGTTCTTCTCTCGCACTGCCCGGAGCATCTGTGCCATGAGTTCTGCCTCTCTAATAAAGACCCCACCCGAGAAGGTGATGGTCAACGGTTGGGTGTTCTACACCTCTACCGCGCTGATCCTGCTGTTGACCGCCATTCTGATCGTCGCCCCGCAAGAGGCCGGCAGAATGCTCGGTATTGCCCAGGCCTGGTTGTCCCGCAGCTTCGGCTGGTACTACATGGTGGTGATCGCCGCCTATCTGGTTTTTGTCGTCGGCCTGGCGTTTTCGTCTTACGGCAAGCTCAAGTTGGGCAGCAAGGACGATACCCCGGATTTCAGCTACGGCGCCTGGGCGGGGATGCTGTTCTCGTCGGGTATCGGCATCTCGCTGTTGTACTTCGGTGCGTCCGAGCCGCTGGACCATTACTTCAACCCGCCGGAAGGCGTCGCCGGCAGCAACCTTGCCGCACGTCAGGCAGTGCAGCTGACGTTCCTGCATTGGGGCCTGCATGGCTGGGCGATCTACGCCTTGGTCGGCCTGGCCGTGGCGTACTTTGCTTACCGTCATAACCAGCCGTTGGCCTTGCGTTCGGCGCTTTATCCGTTGGTCGGCGAGCGTTGGGTCAAAGGCGCGGCCGGTCATGCGGTGGACGGTTTCGGCATGTTCGTGACCCTGCTGGGGCTGGTGACGAACCTGGGGATCGGTTCGCTGCAAGTCTCGTCGGGGTTGGAAAACCTGTTCGGCATGGCGCACAGCAACACCAACTTGCTGATCGTGATCATCGTGATGAGCACCGTGGCGACCATCGCAGCGGTGTCCGGCGTGGAAAACGGCATTCGCCGTCTGTCCAACCTGAACATCGTGCTGTTCAGCGGTCTGCTGATTTTCGTGCTGTTGTTCGGCCCGACCCTGCACCTGCTCAACGGCTTTGTGCAGAACATCGGTGACTACCTCAATGGCGTGGTGCTGAAGACCTTCGACCTCTACGTGTATGAAGGCGACAGTGAGAAGTCTGACCGCTGGCTGGGCCTGTGGACCCTGTTCTACTGGGCCTGGTGGATTTCCTGGGCGCCATTTGTAGGCATGTTCATCGCGCGTATTTCCCGTGGTCGCACGGTGCGTGAGCTGGTCGCCGGCGTGCTGCTGATTCCGCTGGGTTTCACCCTGGCATGGCTGTCGATCTTCGGTAACTCGGCCCTGGACCTGGTGATGAACCATGGGGCGGTGGAGCTCGGGAAGACGGCGCTGGAACAGCCATCGATGGCGATCTACCAGTTGCTTGAGCATTACCCGGCGTCGAAAGTTGTCATTGGCGTGTCGATTTTTGTCGGTTTCGTGCTGTTCCTGACCCCGGCGGACTCCGGCGCGGTGATGATGGCCAACCTTTCGTGCAAGGGCGGCAACGTCGACGAAGACGCGCCGCACTGGCTGCGGATTTTCTGGTCGGTGGTGATCACCCTGGTGACCATCGGTCTGCTGTTCGCCGGTAACTTCGAAGCCATGCAAACCATGGTGGTGCTGGCAGGGCTGCCGTTCTCGGTGGTGCTGGTGTTCTTCATGTTCGGTTTGCACAAGGCCATGCGCCAGGACGTGCAGATCGAACAGGAGCAAGCGGAGCTGGCGGCGCGTGGTCGTCGTGGTTTCAGCGAGCGTCTGACCCAGCTGGATTTGCAGCCGAATCAGTCGATTGTTCAGCGTTTCATGGACAAACAAGTCAGCCCGGCGCTGGAAGAGGCCGTGGTTCAACTGCGTGGCAAGGGCCTGAACGTGCAAACGTTGCTGGGTAAAGCCAAGCGTTGCATGGGCCTGCGGATCGAGATGGAAGAGGGCAACCCTTTTGTCTACGAAGTGAGCCTGGACGGTTATCTGGCGGCGGCGAGTGAAGCGGTGTCGGCCGAAAGTGCCGATGAACCGCGCGCACGTTACTACCGCGCTGAGGTGTACCTGCACAACGGCAGCCAGGACTATGACTTGATGGGCTTCACTCAGGATCAGATCACCCGTGACGTGCTCGATCAGTTTGAAAGCCATCGGCAGCTGCTAGGCCGGGTTTATAGCTGAGGTTTGAGGTGATGCGGTGCAGTGAATGCACCGCATCTCCATTGTGGCGAGGGAGCTCGCTCCCGTTCGGCTGCGAAGCAGTCGTAGATCCTGGTTACGCGATCTATCTGAAATACCGTGGTGTCTGGATTGGGGTCGCTCCGCAACCCAGCGGGAGCAAGCTCCCTCGCCACAGTTGTCGGTATTCCAGACCTGATATCTGCACAAACAAAAACGCCGCGATCATCTCGCGGCGTTTTTGTGTCTGCTGTCTTGCTTACCCCAGGTTCTTGCCGAGCAGCGCGTGGTACAGCTCGCTGTCGCCCAGGATCCCGACCACTTTGTTGTTGTCGTGCAGCACCAGCTTGTTGCCGGTCTGGTAACGAATCTGCAGCGCATCGCGCATGCCGATGTTGGAGTCCACCAGCGTTGGTCGACGGCCCAGGGCTTCAACCGCTTGCCCAGGTATCCATTTCTGCAGATCCAGGCTCGAGCCGTTCTGGCGCGCGCCTTTGATGGTGTTGCCTTCGGCCAGGTCCAGCCACGAATCGCCGCCCGGATCCAGGCACACCGAACCGTTGATGCGTTTGCAGTTGTCCAGGGTGCGCATCAGGCTGCGACCACACAATACGTTCAGCGGATTGGTGTGGGCGACGAAGGTGCGCACGTAATCGTCCGCAGGGTTCAGGACGATTTCTTCCGGCACGCTGTACTGGATGATCCGGCCGTCTTTCATGATCGCGATACGGCTGCCCAGCTTCAGGGCTTCATCGAGGTCGTGGCTCACGAAGACGATGGTCTTGCTCAGCTTGTTTTGCAGTTCCAGCAGTTCATCTTGCAGGCCTTGGCGAATCAGCGGGTCGAGGGCCGAGAACGGTTCGTCCATCAGCAGGATGTCGGCGTCCATCGCCAGCGCACGGGCCAGGCCGACACGCTGCTGCATGCCGCCGGAGAGCTCATTGGGTTTCTTGTTGCGCCACTGGGTCAGGCCCACCAGCTCAAGCTTCTCGTCCACCAGTTTGCGGCGTTCTTTCTCGGGGCGACCCTGCATTTCCAGACCGAAGCTGATGTTCTCGCGCACCGTCAGCCAAGGCATCAGGGCGAACTTCTGGAACACCATCGCGATGCGCTTGGTGCGCATCATCTTCAGTTCCGCCGGGGTGCAGGACGCGATGTCGATCTGCCGGCCTTCGTGTTCGACGAACAACTTGCCACGGCTAACGGTGTTGAGGCCGTTGATGCAGCGCAACAGGCTGGATTTGCCGGAGCCGGACAAACCCATCAGTACGCAGATTTCACCTTTCTCGATGTCCAGGCTGGCCTTTTCGACACCGACGATTTGCCCGGTCTTTTTCAGAATCTCGTTGCGGGTCATGCCCTGGTCGAGCAGTTTGAGAGCGGCGCGTGGATCTTTGGAGAAGATCACGTCCACGTCTTCGAAGCGAATAATGCTCATGCGTCACCCCCTACTTTGGCTTCGGGTTGTTTGCAGATACGGTCGAGCATGATCGCCAGCAATACGATCGCCAGGCCTGCTTCGAAGCCCAGTGCGATATCAGCAGTGTTCAGTGCGTTGACCACAGGTTTGCCCAGGCCGTCGGCGCCCACCAGTGCCGCAATCACCACCATCGACAACGACAGCATGATGCACTGGGTGATACCGGCCGCGATGCTTGGCATGGCGTGGGGCAGTTCGATGYGCGAGAGCAACTGACGGCGCGAGCAGCCAAAGGCTTTGCCGGCGTCCATCAGTTCGTCCGGAACATCGCGGATACCCAAGTAGGTCAGGCGGATGGGCGCGGCAATCGCGAACACCACCGTCGAGATCAGACCCGGGACCACACCCAGACCGAAGAGGGTCAGGGTAGGAATGAGGTACACGAAAGTCGGTACGGTCTGCATCAGATCGAGCACCGGCCGCATCAGTGTGTAGAACATCGGTTTGTGCGCGGCGACGATACCCAACGGCACGCCGATCACTACGCAGACCAGGGTGGCGAACAACACCTGGGCGAGGGTTTCCATGGTTTCCTGCCAGTACCCCAGATTGAGGATCAGCAGGAAGGAGGCGATGACGAAAACGGTCAGGCCCCATTTGCGTTGGATGAAATGTGCCAGTAGTGCGATGAGGCCGATCAATGCCAGCGGGTTGAACCAGGTCAGCGCAAAAGTCACGCCGTGGATCATCGTTTCCAGTGACACGGCGATGGCGTCGAAGGTGCTGGCGCCGTGTTGCGTCAACCATTCAACGAAGCTCGCGATGTACTGGCCTAAGGGTATTTTCTGATCAATCAGCATGGTAGTGAACGTCCGCATGCAAGGAAATAAACAGCCCGGGCAGGCGAGCCTGCCCGGCGTAAGCGATTACTGCGCGAGCTTGGCTTTCACGGCCTCCAGGCCTGGTTTACCGTCAATGGTGGTCACGCCAGCGAGCCAGGTATCGAGCACCTGTGGGTTCTTTTTCAGCCAGGCCTTGGCGGCCGCTTCAGGCTTCATCTTGTCGTCCAGGATGTTGCCCATCAGCGTACTCTCCATGTCGACGGTGAACTCCAGGTTTTTCAGCAGTTGGCCGACGTTGCTGCACTCTTGGGTATACCCCTTGCGAGTGTTGGTCGCAACGGTGGCAGCACCGAAATCCGGGCCGAAGAAGTCATCGCCACCGGTCAAGTACTGAATCTTGAAACGTTTGTTCATCGGGTGCGGTGCCCAGCCGAGGAACACCACGGCGGTGTCGCGTTTTTGCGCACGGTCGACTTGCGACAACATGCCCGCTTCGCTGGATTCGACGACTTTGAAACCGGCGGTTTTGAGACCGAAGGCGTCTTTGTCGATCATGCTCTGGATCAGACGGTTGCCGTCGTTGCCTGGCTCGATACCGTAGATCTTGCCGTCGAGTTCTTTCTTGAACTTGGCGATGTCGGCAAAGTCATGCAGCCCTTTGTCGTACAGCGCTTGTGGTACGGCGAGGGTGTATTTGGCACCTTTGAGGTTGGTGCGCACGGTTTCCACTGTGCCGGCATCCCGATAGGCCTTGATGTCGTTTTCCATGGTCGGCATCCAGTTACCCAGGAACACGTCCATGTTCTTGCCGTCGGCCAGGGACTTGTAGGTCACCGGCACGGAAATCATCGTGGTCTTGGTCTTGTAGCCGAGGGCGTTGAGCACAACGCTGGTGGTCGCGGTGGTCGCGGTAATGTCCGTCCAGCCGACATCGGAGAAGTTTACGGTGCTGCATTGGGCCGGCTCTGCGGCTTGAGCCAGGAACGGCAGACTCAGCATGGCGGCCAACAACAACGACGGGGAACCTTTCATAGGGGCGACTCCTAAGTGTTTTTTTTGGCAGTGTTCCGACTGGACCACCGCACTTATCTGTTGCGGTTGGATGGCGTTTTGGAGACAGCTCTACCACAGCGCCTTGCAATCGAGTCGATACGATCATGTACCAGTGAAAATCTGACGCCTACAGGGTGCGTCGTAACCAGTACAGGGATGGTCGCATCCAGTGTCGGTGACGTCGTTTACAGCTTTTTTCAGCCCGATTTGCCCCGCTGATCCGCAAAAAAACGGCGAAAACATTGCGTAAGAGACCTGCGGCGCTAGTGGGCATGAGTGCGTCGGTGTGAGACGTTGAACGACATGGTAAAAGCCTGATGATGCGGCCATCTCGACGGATTGCAGCTTGAGCGTAGCAGCTCCGTCACTGGGCGCTTTTGCGCCTGGAGCAGGCACATCCAGGAGTTCAGCAGTAATGGCTATCAGCGTTTTCGACTTGTTCAAAATCGGCATCGGCCCTTCCAGTTCGCACACCGTGGGGCCTATGCGCGCCGCGGCGCTGTTCGTGCAAGGTTTGCGCGAGCGGGGGCTTCTGGAGCAGGTGTGTCGCATCGAAGTTCAGCTATACGGATCGCTCTCGGCCACCGGCATCGGCCACGGCAGCGACAACGCGGTGATCATGGGGTTGATGGGCGAGTGGCCCGACGCGATCGATCCGTCGCAAATCGGCATCCGTATAGAAGCCTTGCGTGAAACTCACACGCTATTGCTCGACGGCCGCTTGTCGGTCCCGTTCATCTGGGCTCGGGACATGCGCCTGATCGACGAGAACCTGCCGTTCCATCCGAACGCCATGACCCTGGTCGCCGAAGGCGATCACGGCGAGCTGCATCGCGATACCTATTATTCCATCGGCGGCGGTTTTGTCGTCGACGAGGCGCAAGCTTCCAGCGGTGTGGTGGATCTGGATAACACCGTACTGCCTTACGACTTCTCCAGTGCCGTCGAATTGCTCAGCCTGTGCAAGAAGCACAACCTGCGCGTGGCCGAATTGATGATGGCCAACGAGAAAGTCTGGCGCAGCGAAGAAGAAATCCGCAGTGGCCTGATGAAGCTCTGGCGCGCCATGCAGGATTGTGTGGAGCAAGGCCTCAAGCACGAAGGCATCCTGCCCGGCGGTCTCAATGTGCGCCGTCGCGCGGCCAAGTTGCACCGCAGCTTGCAAGAGCTGAACAAGCCCAACGTGATCGGCTCGACCTTGAGCGCGATGGAGTGGGTCAACCTGTTCGCGCTGGCGGTCAACGAAGAAAACGCTGCCGGCGGGCGCATGGTCACGGCGCCGACCAACGGTGCGGCGGGGATCATTCCGGCGGTGTTGCACTACTTTATGAAATTCAGCGAGGCGGTGACCGACGCCAATGTGGTCGATTACTTCCTCAGTGCCGCGGCGGTGGGGATTCTGTGCAAAAAGAACGCCTCGATCTCCGGTGCCGAAGTCGGTTGCCAGGGTGAAGTCGGTTCGGCTTGCGCCATGGCGGCGGCCGGGTTGGCGGAGGTTCTTGGTGCCACGCCGGAGCAGCTGTGTAACGCGGCGGAAATCGGCCTGGAGCATAACCTCGGCTTGACCTGCGACCCGGTGGGCGGGCTGGTGCAGGTACCGTGCATCGAGCGCAATGCGATTGCTGCGGTGAAAGCGATCAACGCCGCGCAGATGGCGCTGCGCGGTGACGGCCAGCACTTTATCTCGCTGGACCGGGTGATCCGCACCATGCGTGATACCGGTGCCGACATGCACGACAAATATAAAGAGACGTCGCGCGGTGGCTTGGCGGTTAGCGCGGTGGAGTGCTGAAACCGAGTTGACCTGTGGAGAGGGGGCAAGCCTGCTCTCCACAAAGACCTCATGTGCTACACCAGACCAGTCAAAACTGCGCACCAAGTGAACACGCGCACTAAAACGCGCCACGTTTTGGCGCGTCGCAAACAGGCAAGCCCGGCTCCCCGGTCGGGGATCAAATTCAAACCCTGACCGTTCGTCACCTGTGCCAGCGGTGACACTCTTGACCGCCGCGTCGCAGACCTGTTCCCACAAGTGCTACCGATTTGCTCACACGCAACGGGGGCACGGGTTTGGGGCCTTTGATGGCACTTTTAACCTCTTATCTCTGCGCGCCATATCTAGACGCATCGCGACGTCGTTTTCAGGAGTTATTGAACGCGCATTCAATTTAGGCATGGCAATTGCTCTGTCATTACAAAGCCCGTCTCCCACGCGAGAACGATGGCAATAAAAAGAGCCTCCGCCTGAGGCCATCACCCGCTTTGTGTGAGGAGATACCGCGATGACGACGTTCAACTCCGGGGCCCAACCCCAGAACCGTGCGCCTCAATCCATCGGCTTTCTGCTGCTGGACAATTTCACGCTGATTTCTCTGGCCTCCGCAGTAGAACCCCTGCGCATGGCCAACCAATTGTCCGGTCGCGAGCTGTACCGCTGGACCACGCTCACCGTCGATGGCGGTCAGGTCTGGGCCAGTGACGGCCTGCAGATCACCCCCGACGCCTCCATGCACAAAGCACCACCCATGGACACCGTCATTGTCTGCGGCGGTATCGGCATTCAGCGCACCGTAACCCGTGAGCATGTGTCGTGGCTGCAAAGCCAGGCGCGTCAGTCCCGTCGTCTCGGCGCGGTCTGCACCGGCAGCTGGGCCCTGGCGTGCGCCGGCCTGCTGGACGGTTTCGATTGCAGCGTGCACTGGGAATGTCTGGCCGCTATGCAGGAAGCTTTCCCGCGGGTGGCCATGAGCACCCGGCTGTTCACCCTCGACCGTAACCGGTTCACCAGCTCCGGCGGCACTGCGCCGCTGGACATGATGCTGCACCTGATCAGCCGCGATCACGGTCGTGAACTGTCGGCCGCGATTTCGGAGATGTTCGTCTACGAGCGCATCCGCAACGAGCAGGATCACCAGCGCGTGCCGCTCAAGCACATGCTCGGCACCAACCAGCCGAAACTGCAGGAAATCGTGGCGCTGATGGAGGCTAACCTCGAAGAGCCGATCGACCTCGATGAACTGGCGGTTTATGTCGCCGTTTCGCGTCGTCAGCTGGAGCGGCTGTTCCAGAAATACCTGCACTGCTCGCCGTCGCGTTACTACCTGAAACTGCGCCTGATCCGTGCTCGGCAATTGCTCAAGCAAACGCCGATGTCGATCATCGAAGTGGCGTCGGTGTGCGGGTTCGTGTCCACGCCGCACTTCTCCAAGTGCTACCGCGAATACTTCGGCATTCCGCCGCGTGACGAGCGCGTAGGCTCCAATACCACGCAACAAGTGGCGATGATGCCGCTGCCGCAAGCACTGGTGCTGTCGCCGTTGTCCGGGCCGCTGTCGGCGTTGAGCCAGGCGCGTAATGAATCGACGTTTGCCAGCGTAAGGCTCTAAACCAGGCAAACTATTGTGGCGAGGGAGCAAGCTCCCTCGCCACAAAGTGTTCACACCCCGGAAATCAGGCGCTATGGCTCTGTTGGTACTGCGCCAATGCCGGTAACAGTTGCTTGTCAATGGCCTGACGCACGGCCGGCTGGATTGACGCGCTGCTGGTGTACATCTGCTTGACCATGGTCCGCAGTTCCATTGCCCGCTCGTTGTTCAAACCCCGTACTGCGCATTCGCAGGCTTGCTCGGCGGTTGCGCCGGGGGGCACTGAAAACCCCAGCGCTTTCAGCTGGCTCAACAGGTCTTCCTGGTCTATCAAATCGGCGTACATCATGACGCAATCCTTCTTCAGGGAACGGTGTCGTGGTTCGATTCTGGTAGGGGCTGTAGGCGTCGGCAAGGACGATTTGTCGCAATGGCCGCAATACCTATGAACAGGTCGTTTTCGGCTAACTTGCTAAGGATGGGAGTAGGCACACTGGACTCAGCTGGCATCACGAAGGTTTGGTCACCCTCGCGCAACAGCTCCTCAACAGTACCCTCCTCAGCTCCGATCTTGTCACGGCTTGATCGGGGTTTTTTTTGCCTGTGAATCGGTAATGGACGTGTTGATTGGGCTGACGCTTTCGCGGGCAAGCCTCGCTCCTACAGGGATCGCGAATACCCTGTAGGAGCGTGGCTTGCCCGCGATGAACGATGACGCGGTCTAGCGTTGTAAAACGAGAATGCGCGACAGCAATTCATCCCGGTCGACATAGCAACCCTGGAAATGCCGGGCGCCGGTGGCGGGGTCGAAGGCGTTGCGGGCGTGGAGGGTGCGGCGGTTGTCGAAGCACCACAACTCGCCGGGGTTAAGCCGTGTCATCACCCGGAAACGCGCCTCGCGGGTCATCGCAATGAAGCGCCGGTAAGCGCGATACAGCCTGGGCATCTGCTCCACTGAAGCATCGAATGGCCCGCGCAGAAAGTTCGCCATGCGGATTTCCGACACTTGCCCGAATGCATCCAGCGCGATGATCGGCGCCAGGCAGCGGTAGTCGCTGTGGCGGTCCTTGTTGCGGAACTCCACGGGGATTTCACACAAGGCTTGAAACGCCTCTGGATCTTCCTGACGCAAAGCTTGGGCGATGGCAAAACCGTCGACGAAAATACTCTCGCCACCGTCGGCGTCATTCACCAGGCAATGCAGAAATTGCAGCCCCGGTTGCAACTCCCGGGTCGGCAAATCGCTGTGCAGTGGCAGGTTGAAGGCGGTGTAGGCATTGCTGTCGGCATCGGCCTTGGATTGCACGTTGAACAGCACGCCGAAATTGCTCTCGCGGATGAACGAAATCCGTTGGGCGATCAGCTTCAGCGAGCCCGGCTCGGTGGGGACTCCGCGCACTTGAGTCAGGCCGATATCGCGCACGGCCAGCAGCCATTGCAACAAGGCGTCGTTGTTTTCCATCAGGGCCTGGTATTCGAACACTGGCAGCTGCAAATCGCTGTGCCAAAGCCTGGCTTTCGGTTTGCCCGCCTGGCGTTCGGCGCGGGACTCATCGTCATAGGCATGGGCCCGCAGCCAGCCCGGATCGAAGCGGCTGAGGTGGCCATCCTGCCAATCGACGCACAGGCAGCCTTCGTCATCGACCGTGGCGTTTTCAGGCATCAGGTGCTCTGCGACATCGACGATTTCCAGCACTTGCTCGCGCGTCACCGTGTAGACGCACTGTGGGCACGGGCAGTTGTCCCGCAGCCATTGATGATGAAAAGGGCTGACCCGACCGTCCGCCCACTTCACTTGAATGCGGTCCGCCAGGGTGTGCACGGCGGTCAACGCGCTGATCAATGGATAGGTGCGGAAATCGGCAAAAGCGGCGGCGGTGTTCATGGCGGGCTCCTTGTTATTTTTCGGGGGGTAATGCGATCACTCGGCCGATCCAGGCGGGTGCGGGCAAGTCGGCTTGATCAGCGACAATGGCCTGTAGCTTGCTCAAGGTTTCTTCGCTGAATGGCGCGGATCGCGGCCCGGCGAGGTCGACGTGCAGCAGCATCTGTTCATTGCCCGCCAGCTCCTTGTCACCGCCCACCAGATGCAGGCTGTGGTAGAGGTGCAGGCGCTTGCGGTCGTGGCCGATGATCTGCGTATGCACTTCGACGTCGGCATCGAGTTTCACTTCGTGCAGGTAATTGAGGTGCAGTTCGAGGGTAAACAGCGAGTGGCCGCTGGCCTCGCGGTTGTTGCTGTCCATACCCAGCCGATCCATCAACGCGTCAGTGGCGTAGCTGAAAATCAGCAGGTAGAAGGCATCGCGCAGATGGCCGTTGTAGTCGACCCAATCGGGGACGATTCTGGTTTGGTAGGTGGTGAGGGTGGGCATGGTGGAACTCCACAGATAATCGCTGGTGTACACATGTGTGGCGAGGGAGCTTGCTCCCGCTGGACTGCGAAGCAGTCCCAAAACCGGTGGATGCGAGGTATCAGTCAAATCGCGTTTGCTGGTTTTACGACCGCTTCGCGGCCGAGCGGGAGCAAGCTCCCTCGCCACAGGGTGTGTGTTTATTCGCTGAAGGCCATCCCATGCTTCTCTTTGGTGGTTTTCACCGCCTCCAGCACCGCCAACAAGCAATCGTCACGATAGCGTTCCAGTGCCGAGATGCTGTGTGTGCCCAACTGATCGCTGGTGCCATCCACCACATCGTCAATCAACTTGTCGGTCAGCTCCGGTGCCGGCAGGTACGTCCAGGGCAGCTGCAATGCTGGTCCGAACTGCGCCATGAAGTGCCGCATCCCGGCATCGCCGCCTGCCAGGGTGTAAGTCAGGAAGGTGCCCATGAACGACCAGCGCAGACCCGCGCCAAAACGAATCGCATCGTCGATTTCACCCGTGGTCGCCACGCCGTCGTTGACCAGGTGCAGCGCCTCACGCCACAAGGCTTCGAGCAAACGGTCGGCGATAAATCCCGGTACTTCCTTGCGCACATGCAGCGGGCGCATCCCCAGGGATTCATAGACTTTCATCGCCGCTTGCACCGCTTCTGGCGCGGTGTTCTTGCCGCCGACCACTTCCACCAATGGCAGCAGATAAACCGGGTTGAACGGGTGCCCGACCACGCAGCGTTCCGGGTGCGTCGAACTCTCGTAAAACTCGCTCGGCAACAGTCCCGAGGTGCTGGAACCGATCAACGCGTTGGGCTTGGCCGCCGCGCTGATTTTGCTGTGCAGTTCCAGTTTCAGGTCCAGGCGCTCAGGGGCGCTTTCCTGAATGAAATCCGCGTCGCGAACACATTCTTCGATGGTGGCGACAAAGCGCAGCCGATCCTGCGATGCGCCGGGTGCCAGGCCTTGTTTCTCCAGCGCGCCCCAGGCATTGGCGACACGTTTGCGCAGCGCCGCTTCGGCACCGGGTGCCGGATCCCAGGCCACCACATCGAGGCCGTGGGCGAGGGCGCGGGACACCCAGCCGCTGCCGATGACACCGCTGCCCAGTGCTGCGAAGGTTTTGATATCAGTGATAAAGCTCATGGCGACTTCCTAAAGAGTTCGATGATCCTGTAGGAGCGAAGCTTGCTCGCGAAGACGGCTTTCCTGCCGCAAGAGATCTACCGGATGTACCGGCCTCTTCGCGGGCAAGTCGGATCGCCGCATCGCTCGTTCCTACGGGGAGGTATGTGTGGTTTAGCCGCGCTTGGTCAGGCCCATTTTTGCCCGGCCTTCTGCCGGGGTCAGAACGCGGGCGCCGAGGCGGCTGAGGATTTCCGAGGCGCGTTCGACCAGTTGGCCGTTGGTCGCCAGTACGCCCTTGTCCAGCCACAGGTTGTCTTCCAGGCCGACCCGCACGTTGCCACCGAGCAGCACCGCTTGCGCCGCCATCGGCATCTGCATGCGCCCGATGCCGAACGCCGCCCAGACCGCATTGGCCGGCAGGTTGTCGACCATGGCTTTCATGGTGGTGGTATCAGCCGGCGCGCCCCAAGGGATGCCCAGGCACAGCTGGAACAACGGGTTATCCAGCAGACCTTCCTTGATCATCTGCTTGGCGAACCACAGGTGACCGGTGTCGAAAATTTCCAGCTCAGGCTTGACGCCCAGCTCTTGAATGCGTTTGGCGCCAGCACGCAGCTGGGCAGGGGTGGACACGTAAATGGTGTCGCCGTCGCCGAAGTTCAGGGTGCCGCAATCCAGGGTGCAGATTTCTGGCAGCAATTCTTCAACGTGGGCCAGACGGGTCAGTGGGCCGACCAGATCGGTGTTCGGGCCGAACTCCATCGGGTTCTCGCCTGCGCCGATTTCCAGGTCGCCGCCCATGCCGGCAGTGAGGTTGACGATGATGTCGACGTCCGCCTCGCGGATGCGCTCCATCACTTCGCGGTACAGCGCCACGTCACGGCTGAACTTGCCGGTTTGTGGGTCGCGAACGTGGCAGTGGACCACGGTAGCGCCCGCCTTGGCGGCTTCCACGGCGGCGGCAGCGATTTGTTTCGGGGTGACCRGCACGTGTGGGCTCTTGGCGGTCGTGTCGCCAGCACCGGTGAGTGCGCAGGTGATGATGACGTCGTGGTTCATGAGGCGGTTTCCTTCAGGCTTGAGTTTTTTGGCGGAGCTTGGGCGTGGAGATTCCGCTCGCAGCCCGCATCGGGCTGCGAATCGGTGGTTCCTTTCGGTTCTATTTACTGGTCAGCTTCAGGTTTTCAGCGGCCGGCTTGCCATCGAATGTGGTCACGCCTTCAAGCCAGCGTTGCTTGTCTTGCGGGTGATCCTTGAGCCACTGTTTGGCCGATTCGAAAGCGTCCTTGTGATCCAGCAGCGGCTGCATCATCCGGCTCTCGTCTTCGGCGGTGAACGTCAGGTTGCTCAGCAGGCGACCGACGTTCGGGCATTGCTGCGCGTAGTTCGGCGAGGTGACGGTCCAGACCGTGGCCATGCCTTCGTTCGGGCCGAGGGCGTCGTCGCTGCCGGTGAGGTAGGTCATCTTCACGTTGACGTTCATCGGGTGCGGCGCCCAGCCGAAGAACACCACGGCTTCCTTGCGGCGTACCGCGCGATCTACTGCCGCCAGCATGCCGGCTTCGCTGGACTCGACCAGCTGGAACTTGCCGAGGCCGAACTGGTTCTTGGCGATCATCGCCTTGATCTGGGTGTTGGCGCCCGAGCCAGGTTCGATGCCGTAAATCTTGCCGCCCAGTTCTTTTTCAAACTTGGCGATGTCGGCGAAGGTTTTCAGGCCCTTGTCGGCAAGGTAAGTCGGTACTGCGAGGGTGGCGCGGGCGTCCTTGAGGCTTGGCGCTTCAAGCACTTTGACCTGCTTGGCATCGACAAACGGCGTGATGGTCTGGGTCATCAGCGGGTTCCAGTAGCCCAGGAACAAATCCAGGCGCTGGTCGCGAATGCCGGCAAAGACGATTTGCTGGGAGGCGCTGGTTTGTTTGGTGCTGTAGCCGAGGCCGTCGAGCAGGACCTGGGTCATGGCGCTGGTGGCGATCACGTCGGTCCAGTTCACTACGCCCATGCGCACGTTCTGGCACGACGCGGGTTCGGCTGCCATGACACTGGCGCTCAAGAAAGCGGTACCGCTGAGTGCAAGAACACAGCTGCTGATCAGTCGTTTCATGTCGGGGTTCCTCGGCAGGTCGTTTATTGTGGGTTCCGGTGTCTGATGCGCCGGTGATGCCAAGTTACGCAGCAAAGCCCCCGTGAAAACGCACTGCGGCGACCAGCTCTTGCACTGCGGCGACCTGCGCACTTGAATGCTGCTGGCAAGTGGCGTATCAACGTCCACACGCTTCCCGCCCTCTCGTTGCCTGCCAGTCGAGTGCGCTCCATGTCCCAGGATTTCTACTTCTTGTTGATGCCGGGTTTTTCGGCGATCGGTTTTATCTCGGCAATCGAGCCGCTGCGGGTCGCCAATCGCTTTCGCGGCGAGTTGTACCGCTGGCATGTGTTGAGCGCCGATGGCGGGGCGGTTTTGGCCAGTAACGGCATGTCGGTCAACGCCGATGCGGCGCTGGAGCCGCTGAAGAAAGGCGCAACCCTGTTGGTGGTCGCCGGTTTCGAACCGCTGAAGTTCGCCACCCCGGCCCTGGAGCATTGGTTACGTCGGCTGGACAACGAAGGCGTAACCCTCGGCGCCATCGACACCGGCAGTTTCATCCTCGCCGAAGCCGGCCTGCTCGACGGCCATCGCCTGACCCTGCACTGGGAAGCGATCGACGCCTTCAAGGAATCTTATCCACAGCTGAGCGTCACCCAGGAGCTGTTCGAGATCGACCGACGGCGTATCACCTCCGCCGGCGGCACCGCCTCGATCGACCTGATGCTTGACCTCATCGGTCAGGCTCATGGTCCGGAACTGGCGATTCAGGTCAGCGAACAATTCGTACTCGGGCGCATTCGCCCGCGCAAAGACCACCAACGCATGGAAGTCGCCACGCGATATGGCATCAGCAACAAGAAACTGGTGCATGTCATTGGGGAGATGGAACAGCACAGCGAACCGCCGCTCAGCACTTTGGAGCTGGCGGAATCGATCAAAGTGACCCGGCGTCAGCTAGAGCGCCTGTTTCGCCTGCACCTGCACGACACGCCGAGCAATTTCTATCTGCGACTAAGGCTGGAGAAGGCGCGGCAGCTGCTGCGCCAGACGGACATGAGTGTGCTGGAGGTGAGTATCGCCTGCGGGTTTGAATCGCCGTCGTATTTCACCCGCAGTTATCGGGCGAGGTTTGAGCGGTGCCCGCGGGAGGATCGCCGACAAAGCCAGAAGGCCTGAAACCGACCCCTGTAGGAGCGAGGCTTGCCCGCGAAGAGGCCGGCACATTCGAAATCATTGTTGTCTGACACGACGCCTTCGCGGGCAAGCCTCGCTCCTACAGGAGATGTGTCGTTTTTATTTCTTCATCAGCGCCGAGCAGGCCGCTTTGTAGGCCTCGTGCTGATACTTGTTCAGCGTGGCCGGCAGTTCAAAGTCGAACTTTTTGTTCTGCGCATTGATGGTTTGCGGCGACAGCAGCGTCACCTCGCAATTTTCCAGCAACTGGAAAACCCCTTCGATCTTGAAGGTGGTCGGCCCACCGGCGAACTCACCTTTCTTGCTGCGCTTTTTGATCGCGATCCGGTCGATTGAATTCTCACGAATAAACGACGCCACCTGAGCGGCAAAGACTTTGACGTTGGCGGCTTCGTCGTCATCGTCGAGGGCGATTTTCTTGGTGGCCAGCGCGACGTGGGTCAGCCCCTGATCGTCGAGGGAGGCCACGGCAAGGATTGCTTCGCTGCCTTTGATTTCGATGCCGCAGATTTTCATTTGAATCCCTTTACTGGCTGATGACGTGCAGCTTACAGCTCAAGTTGGCAAGTGTTTATGTCAACCGCTGTGGCCTTTTTACTCCTGCCCAATCGACTCCAAAAACTCCGACCGCTCGTCACTCATCCGCGCCACRCAATCATTTTGCGCAATGTTGAAGGCTTTACTGCCGCTCGTCGCCGGGAACGCTTCCACTGCGCAATCGGCATCCCGGGTCTTCAGCCATTGTTGTTGCGCAGTTTTGATTTTTGCGGTGATGTCGGCCAGTTGCGCCTTGTTGCTGCCATAGCGCGTTTGCATGCGTTCGTTCAGGCCTTGGTAGTTGTCGCTCAGTAGCTGTTCGGCGGTGTTTCTGCTGTAAGCCGAGCATTCCAGGGTCTGGACTTCGTTTTCGACGGCGTCACAGGGGTTGTCGTCGGCCCCTTCGGCCGCCTGTACGCCGGTCGCTATCAGTGCCAAAGCCAAGAAGATGGATTTCATTGCGTCGCCGCCCTTAATTCAGTGAAACATTCGGTGATGCGACGAATTCTGGCCCATGCGAACGGGCTTGAACAGGTAGGCAATCATGTCGGTTGGCGACCCTTTGTCGCGGATTGACGCTTTCGGCAATTCCCCTGTCGTTTTTGCACCCGGCTGCACCGTCCCTCAGGCATATGCTGGCCCCAAAGCGCCGGCACACGATTCGGCGCATGAATCGTTAATAGGGGACTGCCTGATGAGCCCAGCCGAATTACACGCCGACAGCATCGTTATCGACGGCCTGATTATTGCCAAGTGGAACCGTGAGCTGTTCGAAGACATGCGCAAGGGCGGTCTGACCGCGGCCAACTGCACCGTGTCGGTGTGGGAGGGCTTCCAGGCCACCGTCAACAACATCGCCGCCAGTCAGAAGCTGATTCGCGAGAACAGCGACCTGGTGATCCCGGTGCGCACTACCGCCGACATCCGCAAAGCCAAGGAGCAGGGCAAGACCGGCATCCTGTTCGGCTTCCAGAACGCTCACGCCTTCGAAGACCAAATCGGCTATGTCGAGGTTTTCAAGCAGCTGGGCGTCGGTATTGTGCAGATGTGCTACAACACCCAGAACCTGGTCGGTACCGGTTGCTATGAGCGCGATGGCGGCCTGTCGGGTTTCGGTCGTGAAATCGTTGCCGAGATGAACCGCGTCGGTGTCATGTGCGACCTGTCCCACGTCGGCTCGAAGACCTCCGAAGAAGTCATCCTCGAATCCAAGAAGCCGGTCTGCTACTCCCATTGCCTGCCGTCGGGCCTGAAAGTGCACCCGCGCAACAAGTCCGATGAAGAACTGAAGTTCATCGCCGATCACGGCGGTTTCGTCGGCGTGACCATGTTCGCGCCGTTCCTGGCCAAGGGTATCGATTCGACCATCGACGATTACGCCGAAGCCATCGAATACACCATGAACATCGTCGGCGAAGACGCCATCGGCATCGGCACCGACTTCACCCAGGGCCATGGCCAGGACTTCTTCGAATACCTGACCCATGACAAGGGCTACGCCCGCCGTCTGACCAGCTTCGGCAAGATCATCAACCCGCTGGGCATCCGCACCGTGGGCGAGTTCCCGAACCTGACCGAAACCCTGCTCAAGCGCGGCCATTCCGAGCGCGTGGTGCGCAAGATCATGGGCGAAAACTGGGTCAACGTTTTGAAAGACGTTTGGGGCGAATAAGCCGCCGCATCTGAAGAATCCTTTCCCCCGGCCGTCCGTGCCGGGGGCAACACAACGAATTTTCTGGAGTTAAGTTTCCATGGCCAAGATCGCCCCGCAATTGCCAATCGAAGTCGACAGCGAAACCGGTGTCTGGACCTCCGACGCCCTGCCGATGCTGTATGTGCCGCGTCACTTCTTCGTCAACAACCACATGGGCATCGAGGAAGTGCTGGGCGCCGACGCCTACGCCGAAATCCTCTACAAGGCCGGCTACAAATCCGCCTGGCACTGGTGTGAAAAAGAAGCTGAATGCCATGGCCTGGAAGGCGTCGCGGTGTTCGAGCACTACATGAAGCGCCTGTCGCAGCGCGGCTGGGGCTTGTTCAAGATCCAGGACATCGACCTCGACAAAGGCACCGCCAGCGTCAAGCTCGAACACTCCGCATTCGTCTACGTGTACGGCAAGGTCGGGCGCAAGGTCGACTACATGTTCACTGGCTGGTTCGCCGGCGCCATGGACCAGATCCTGGCTGCTCGCGGCAGCAAGATCCGCACCGTCGCCGAACAAGTTTACGGTGGCTCCGAAGAAGGCCACGACGACGGTTTGTTCACCGTCAAGCCGTTGTAAGTCGAGGAACCCGCCATGGCTTTCGAAGCAATGTTCCAGCCGATCCAGATCGGCAAACTGACCATCCGCAACCGCGTGCTCAGCACCGCGCACGCTGAGGTCTACGCCACCGACGGCGGCATGACCACCGATCGGTACGTCAAGTATTACGAAGAGAAAGCCAAGGGCGGGATCGGCCTGGCGATTTGCGGCGGTTCCTCCAGCGTGGCCATCGACAGCCCGCAAGGCTGGTGGAAGTCGGTCAACCTGGCCGACGACCGGATTATTCCGCACTTCCAGAATCTGGCCGATGCCATGCACAAGCATGGCGCCAAGATCATGATCCAGATTACCCACATGGGTCGCCGCTCCCGCTGGGACGGTGAGCATTGGCCAACCCTGCTGTCGCCGTCGGGCATCCGCGAGCCGGTGCACCGCGCGACCTGCAAAACCATCGAGCCGGAAGAAATCTGGCGGGTGATCGGCAACTACGCCAGCGCCGCGGCGCGTGCCAAGGCCGGTGGCCTGGATGGCGTCGAGCTGTCTGCCGTGCACCAGCACATGATCGACCAGTTCTGGAGCCCGCGAGTCAACAAGCGTACCGACGAATGGGGCGGCAGCTTCGAGAACCGCATGCGTTTCGGCCTGGAAGTGATCAAGGCTGTGCGCAAGGAAGTCGGTCCGGACTTCTGCGTTGGTATCCGTATCTGTGGTGACGAATTCCACCCTGATGGCCTGAGCCATGAGGACATGAAGCAGATCGCCAAGTACTACGACGACACCGGCATGATCGACTTCATCGGTGTCGTGGGCTCGGGTTGCGATACCCACAACACCCTGGCCAACGTTATTCCCAACATGAGTTATCCACCGGAGCCGTTCCTGCACCTGGCCGCCGGTATCAAGGAAGTGGTGAAGGCTCCTGTGCTGCACGCGCAGAACATCAAGGACCCGAACCAGGCAACCCGTATTCTGGAAGGCGGTTACGTCGACATGGTCGGCATGACCCGCGCTCACATCGCCGACCCGCACCTGATCGCCAAGATCAAGATGGGCCAGGTCGACCAGATCAAACAGTGCGTGGGCGCCAACTACTGCATCGACCGTCAGTACCAGGGCCTGGACGTCTTGTGCATCCAGAACGCCGCGACCTCCCGTGAATACATGGGCGTGCCGCACATCATCGAGAAATCCACCGGGCCGAAGCGCAAAGTTGTGGTCGTCGGTGCCGGCCCTGCCGGGATGGAAGCTGCTCGTGTATCCGCTGAACGTGGCCACGACGTGACCCTGTTCGAGAAGAAAGAATTCATCGGCGGGCAGATCACTACCGCCTCGAAAGCCCCGCAACGGGACCAGATCGCCGGTATCACCCGTTGGTTCCAGCTGGAACTGGCGCGTTTGAAAGTCGACCTGCGCCTGGGCGTGGCGGCGGATGCGGCGACCATTCTCGACCTGCGTCCGGACGTCGTGGTGCTCGCCGTTGGCGGCCATCCGTTCCTGGAGCAGAACGAGCACTGGGGTGCGGCTGAAGGCCTGGTGGTCAGCAGCTGGGACATCCTCGACGGCAAAGTGGCGCCGGGCAAGAACGTGCTGGTCTACGACACCATTTGCGAGTTCACCGGGATGTCGACAGCCGACTTCCTCGCCGACAAAGGCAGCCAGGTCGAGATCGTCACTGACGACATCAAGCCGGGCGTGGCCATCGGCGGTACGTCGTTCCCGACTTACTACCGCAGCATGTACCCGAAAGAAGTGATCATGACCGGCGACATGATGCTGGAAAAGGTCTATCGCGAAGGCGACAAGCTGGTGGCGGTACTGGAAAACGAATACACCGGCGCCAAAGAGGAGCGGGTGGTTGACCAGGTGGTCGTCGAGAACGGCGTGCGTCCGGACGAAGAAATCTACTACGCCATGAAGGAAGGCTCGCGCAACAAAGGCCAGATGGACATCGAAGCCCTGTTCGCGATCAAGCCACAACCTTCGCTGAGCCAGGCGGGCGACGGCTACTTGCTGTTCCGCATCGGTGACTGCGTGGCCCAGCGCAACACTCACGCGGCGATCTACGACGCGCTGCGGTTGTGCAAGGATTTCTAACGGATTTACCACCATCACCTGTGGCGAGGGAGCTTGCTCCCGCTGGGCTGCGAAGCAGCCCCAAAACCTGCAGTCGAGGTGTATCAGGTGTACACCTGAGACTGTTTTGGGAGCGCTTCGCACTCCAGCGGGAGCAAGCTCCCTCGCCACAAGTAGGTGCGTCGCTCTCATCGGCACGCACATGACCCCGAGGTCTTTGGGAGCTCCACCATGTTGAACACCCTTCTTCCAATCCTGTTGTTCGCTGCCCTGGGCCTGGCTGTCCTGGGCGCGTTGCGGCGGGTGGCTATGTGGCGTCAGGGCCGGGCTTCGAAAGTCGACCTGATCGGCGGTCTGTTCGCCATGCCCAAGCGTTACATGGTCGATTTGCACCACGTCGTCGCGCGGGACAAATACATCGCCAATACACACGTCGCCACGGCCGGTGGTGCGGTGGCGTCCATTGTGCTGGCGATTCTGGTTCACGGTTTCGGCCTGCATAACCGCATCCTCGGTTATGCACTGCTGTTGATGACGGCAGTGATGTTCGTCGGTGCGATCTTTGTCTTCCTGCGTCGCCGCAACCCGCCGGCCCGCTTGTCCAAAGGTCCGTGGATGCGCCTGCCGAAAAGCCTGCTGGCGTTCTCGGCGTCGTTCTTCCTGTTGACCCTGCCGGTGGCGGGCATCCTTCCGGAAAACTTCGGTGGCTGGGTGCTGGCGGCGATTCTCGGCGTCGGTGTGCTGTGGGGCGTGTCGGAACTGTTCTTCGGCATGACCTGGGGCGGGCCGATGAAGCACGCCTTCGCCGGTGCCTTGCACCTGGCTTGGCACCGTCGCTCCGAACGGTTTGGCGGCGGTCGTTCCACTGGCTTGAAGCCGCTGGATCTGAACGACCCGACCGCGCCACTGGGCGTGGAAAAACCCAAGGATTTCACCTGGAACCAACTGCTCGGCTTCGACGCCTGCGTGCAGTGCGGTAAATGTGAAGCTGCGTGCCCGGCGTTCGCCGCCGGCCAGCCGCTGAACCCGAAAAAACTGATTCAGGACATGGTCGTCGGCCTGGCGGGTGGTACGGATGCCAAGTTTGCCGGCAGCCCTTACCCAGGCAAGCCGATCGGTGAGCACGCCGGTAATCCGCATCAACCGATCGTCAACGGTCTGGTGGACGCTGAAACCCTGTGGTCCTGCACCACCTGCCGCGCTTGCGTCGAGGAGTGCCCGATGATGATCGAGCACGTCGATGCCATCGTCGACATGCGCCGCCATCTGACTCTGGAAAAAGGCGCGACCCCGAACAAGGGCGCCGAGGTCCTGGAAAACCTGATCGCCACCGACAACCCTGGCGGCTTCGCGCCGGGCGGGCGGATGAACTGGGCGGCGGATCTGAACCTGAACCTGCTCAGCGAAAAGAAAACCACCGACGTGCTGTTCTGGGTCGGCGACGGTGCCTTCGACATGCGCAACCAGCGCACCCTGCGTGCCTTCGTCAAAGTGCTGAAAGCGGCCAAGGTCGACTTCGCAGTGCTGGGCCTTGAAGAGCGCGACAGCGGTGACGTGGCCCGGCGTCTGGGCGACGAGGCGACGTTCCAGCTGTTGGCCAAACGCAACATCCAGACCCTGGCCAAATACCGCTTCAACCGCATCGTCACCTGCGACCCGCACAGCTTCCATGTGCTGAAAAACGAATACGGCGCCTTCGATGGCAACTACCTCGTGCAGCACCACAGCACTTACATGGCGGAGATCATTGGCGAAGGCGCACTGAACCTCGGTCAGCACAAAGGCAACAGCGTGACTTATCACGACCCGTGCTACCTCGGCCGCTACAACGGCGAATACGAGGCGCCACGCGAAGTGCTGCGCGCCCTGGGCATCGAGATCAAGGAAATGCAACGCTCCGGTTTCCGTTCGCGCTGCTGCGGCGGCGGTGGCGGTGCGCCGATCACCGACATTCCGGGCAAGCAACGGATCCCTGACATGCGCATGGAAGACATCCGCGAAACCGGCGCCGAACTGGTGGCCGTGGGTTGTCCACAGTGCACCGCGATGCTTGAGGGCGTGGTCGAGCCACGGCCATTGATCAAGGACATCGCCGAACTGGTGGCTGATGCGCTGCTTGAAGACGCCGCGCCGGGAAAGCCTTCGGCACCGGCCAAACGTGAACCTGCGGAGGTGCATTGATGAGCGACATTATCCGCCGCGACCCTCGCGCTGAATGGATCGCCCGCAACCGTCTGCACCCGCTGCACGCGGCCATGCAACCGGTGCAACACAGCTGGATGGGGCCTAACGGCGTCATCCGCAAGAATCCCCACGGGATCGGTTTTATCGGTCCCAACGGGATCAAACGGATCGACCGCAGTGGCGCTCAGCAGGGCGGGGCAACTAAACGCTCGGCCGCGGTTGAAGTGCAATTGCCGCTGCATCAAGTGGCTGCACCCGCGTTCTACATCAGCGTGGTGCCGGACATGGTCGGCGGCCGCTTGAGCAGCCACGACCGCGATTTGCTCGGCCTGGCCCATCAGTTGGCCGGCAAGGACGGCGCGGTACTGGCGGTGGTCTTCGGTGAGCACAAGGAAAACGCCTTCGCCACGGCAGGCGTTGACCGCTTGCTGGTACTGGAAGGCGACGAATTCAGTGGTTATGCACCGGAACAACGCGTCCAGGGCCTGCGGGCTGTGGATAACCAGTTCAGCCCGCGTCACTGGCTGCTGCCGGACAGCCGCAGTGGTGGCGGCGAACTGGGTCGACGCTTTGCTGCCGCACTGGGCGAACGTCCGGCCACACGGGTCTGGCAGGTCAAGGATCAGGAATGCATCGGCCGTGCCGGTGCCGGTTTGCAGGACCTTGCGCGGCCGGTGGCCCGCTTGATTTTGGCGGCTGCCGAATGCGCCGAACCGGTCAGCGAAACCCGTCACGAAGCGTTGCCGGTGGAGTTATCCACAACGGTCGCTCGCAGCCTGTCGCGGATCGAAGATCTGGGCGCGGTGGCGGTGGACCCGGCGGCGATTCCGATGGCCGAAGCCGAGTTCATCTTCTCTGGCGGCAACGGTGTCAAGGACTGGGGACTTTTCCACAGGACGGCCGAAGCGTTGGGCGCGACCGAAGGTGCGTCGCGGGTGGCGGTGGACGATGGTTTCATGGCGCGCGACCGTCAGGTCGGCGCGTCCGGCACCTGGGTAACCGCGCGGGTTTACGTGGCGGTGGGGATTTCCGGGGCGATCCAGCACCTGCAAGGCATCGGTGCCTGCGACAAGGTGGTGGCGATCAACCTCGATCCGGGTTGCGACATGATCAAACGGGCCGACCTGTCGGTGATCGGCGAGAGCGCCGAGATTCTTCAAGCCTTGATCGATGCGGTAGAGGCTTACCGCAACGACGCCAAGCGCGATGCGGCTTAAGGGAAGGAAAGGGTTATGAGCACGAAAATCATCAGCCTGGTGTCCATCGGTGCCCACCCGACCTCCGGCCGGCCACGCCGCGCCGAGCAGGACGCGCGGGCCGTTGAGCTGGGTCTGCAGCTGGCTGGGGATAACCTGCAAGTGCTGCACGCCGGCGACGTTGCGGAACCGGCGCTGCGTGCCTATCTGGGCATGGGCCTGGAACAGTTGCATGTGCTGGAACAACCGGTCGGCGCAGATGCGCTGCCAGCGTTGACCGACTATTTGCGTGACGCCGGGGCGCAGGTGGTGTTGACCGGCAGCCAGGCGGAAACCGGTGAAGGCTCGGGCATGTTGCCGTTCCTGCTGGCCGAAAGCCTCGGCTGGCCGCTGGTGGTGGGTTTGGCGCAAGTCGAATCCATCGACGGTGGTTCGGCGCTGGTTCTGCAGGCCTTGCCGCGCGGTCAGCGCCGTCGCTTGAAAGTGCGCCTGCCGTTTCTGGCGACTGTGGATAACGCAGCGCCCAAGCCTCGGCAAAGTGCCTACGGTCCGGCGCGACGCGGGGTATTGCAGGCAGATGAAGTTGAAGTGGTCGACGATGAACTGCTGGCAGTGGCCACGCTGCAACCGGCCAAGCCACGACCCAAGCGCCTGAAAGTGATCAAGGCCAAGAGCGGTGCTGACCGCATGAAGGCCGCGACGGCCAAGGCCAGTGGCGGCGGTGGGCAAGTGCTCAAGGGCGTGACCGCGCAGGCGGGCGCCGAAGCCATCCTCAAGTTGCTGATTGAAGAAGGCGTGGTCCGTCAGGGTTGATCCACAGCGACAACCGGCCATAAAACCGTTGGCCTGGCCGGTTGTTACGTATCAACCTGCACGCTAAGCAGGTCGCTCGTATTCTGGGGAGTTACATCAATGGAAGTTGAATTTCGTCCGGCTCTGCGCACGGATGCGCGCGAGATTGCCCGTTTGTTCCAGATTTCGTCAGAGGGGGCTTCGGATTACATCTGGAGCCAGCTGGCGGAGCCCGGGCAGGATCTGCTTGAAGTGGGGGCCATTCGTTACGCCCGTGAAGATGTCGATTTCTCCTATCAGAACTGCGTTATCGCGCAGGCACAGGGGCGGGTCATCGGCATGATGCACAGTTACGTGACGCGTCACGATCCGTTGGCAGCTCCCGTGACTGATCCGGTCCTGGCGCCTTACGCCGACATGGAAGTTCCCGATACCCTCTATATTTCGAGCCTGGCCCTGCATGAAGGTTGGCGCAACAAAGGCTTGGGTGTGCGCTTTCTCGAGCATGCTCAACAGCGCGCCGATCAACTGGAACTCAACGGCCTGAGCCTGATCGACTATGCAGCGAATACCGGGGCCCGGCGTTTTTATGAGCGCCATGGTTTTGGGATCGTCAAAACTTGCCAGGTCGTTCCTCATCCGATGATTCGGGTGACGGGTGATGCCTATCTCATGCATCGGCCTTAGGGGCTTCCCGTTTTTGATTGTGCACATATCCGTTGCTGCGGTAATGGCGACTGGCGGTTTCGCTTTTACAGCGAGTCACTTTCGAAAAGCCGGAATGCCGGCCCAGGCGAAAGTAACCAAAGCGCTTTTGCCCCTCCATTCGGTGCCTCGCCTAGGCTCGGCATGCCCTCACTCCGGTCCTGCTCCGTGGGCCCACTGCGCAGAACCTCCACTCGGCCTCTCGAGGGGGCGGTGCGTCAAAATCAAAAGCAAGGCGGCCTACCGGCCGGCCTGATCTCACGTGCACGCATTTCCCTGTAGGAGCTGTCGAGCGAAGCGAGGTGGCGATCTTTTGATCTTGCTTTTGCTTTGCTTTGCTTTGGTTTTTGATCTTGATCTGTACGCCCCTTTCCCAGAGGCCGAACGCAGGCGTTGCGCAGGGGGCACCGCGGCAAGGATGCCGCGGTAGCCGCCCCCGGCCATGGATGGCCGATGGCGGCGGGCCCCCGGAGCAATGCCGGAGTGAGGGTATGCCGAGCCTAGGCGAGGCACCGAATGGCGGGGCAAAAGCGTTTTGGTTACTTTGGCGCTTTTCCAAAGTGACCCGCTGTAAGAGCGGAACCATRAGCCGCCGTTACCGCAGAAACGGATATGTACTCCTAACGCACTTGGGTTACCCACAATCCCTGTTAGCGCTTCTGTGGATAACATGTTCGCCCCTCGCTACACCCCATGCCAATCAAGCCCTGCAGCCCTCCGTACAAAAAACAACCAGCCTAACCCACGGTTTTTTCGGGCTTTTTCCACAGAGTAACGTCGCTCACTGGCCGACACTTGCCCCCAATCTCTGTTGGCGCCTCTGTGGATAAGATGTTCGCTGTCCGCTACAGGCCATACAGATCGCGGCTTTCAGTGGGTTGATCAAATATTGTTCAATTCGACGTTTTCCTCCGCTAATCGTCCCGTAAACCCGGAATACTCGCGGGTTTCAGCGGTTTTCCACAGAGACCGCAAAGTTGCCCCCAAAGTCTGTTGGTGCTTCTGTGGATAAGGTGTTCGCCATCCCCTGCACGCTATGTAAAACGTGGTCTGCAAGCTTCTGATTAAAAAACAACCAGTGCCTGGCTAAAACCCTGCTTCTGGATAAGTCACGGTTTTTCTTCGGTTTTTGTGAATAGATTTAGCCTGTCATCCACAGTTGTCCCCATTTGCTGTGGGTGGAGATGTGGATAACTTGTTCGCTGAACCCTGTAAGCCACGGCCCGTATAGGCCGGAACGCGATAGATCAGATTTCATACAGTTCTAAGGCACTTCCTTGACTTCGATCTGTCGCCTGTCTTCACTCTCATCGCATAAGGACAACTGTCACTTATCCACATCTGGTTCAGGGAGAACGCGTGATGGATAGCCAGCCACATCGCTCGCAGCCACATTCGCACCCCAGCCCCTGCGTGACCTGTGTTCCGACATCCGCCACCTCGTTGCACAAGCGGATTCATCGTCGCGCCGCCAATCAGCGCGCTCGTCTATAGCGCCTGGCCCCCTTATGCCATAACACCGCTGCCATTGAGGCCCGACCGTGCCCGGTGACCAGGCGTTTGTTCGTCTATCGATTGCAGGCAACCGCAGAGTTGCCCCATCTGCCCGAGAGGAAATGACCCATGACACGGATCGCCACGCCCATCAGCGATATCAAGGAACATTACGACGTGATCGTCATTGGCTCCGGCTACGGCGGCGGGATCGCGGCGTCGCGCCTGTCCCGGGCCGGCAAGCGGGTGTGCCTGCTGGAGCGAGGCCGGGAAATCCAGCCCGGCGAATACCCCAATACGATGCTGGCGGCCACTGAAGAGCTGCAAGTGCATGACCCGGACGGGCACATCGGCTCGCGCACCGGGCTGTTCGACCTGCACGTCAACGCCCAGCAGAACGTAGTGGTCGGTTGCGGCCTGGGTGGCACGTCGCTGATCAACGCCAACGTCGCGCTGGAACCGGAACCCGGTGTGTTCGATGATCCGCGTTGGCCGCTGGCGGTGCGTGAACATCGCGACACGCTGCTCAAGGACGGTTACGCCCGGGCTCGGGAGATGCTCAAGCCCAATCCCTATCCGAAAACCGCTCCGACCTTGCCCAAACTCGAGGCTAACCAGAAGTCCGCCGATTACCTCAAGCAAGGCGCACACTTCTACAAGCCGCCGATCAACGTGACCTTCGACAAGCTGCCGAACAACCTCAACCACGTCGGCGTCGAGCAATTGCCGTGCAACCACTGCGGCGACTGCGTTTCGGGCTGTAACAACAAGGCCAAGAACACCACGTTGATGAATTACCTGCCGGATGCCTGCAACCACGGCGCAGAGATTTTCTGCCAGGCCGAGGTCCGGCATCTGGAGCGCGACGGCGATGGCTGGATCGTGCACTTCCAATACCTGGACAGCGGCCGCGAGAAATTCTCCGCGCCGACGCTGTTCGTCAAGGCGGACATCGTCGTGGTGTCGGCCGGCACTCTGGGTTCCACCGAAATCCTCCTGCGCTCTCGGGACAAAGGCCTGTCGACGTCCAATCAGCTTGGCGAAAACATGAGCGGCAACGGCGACATCCTCGGTTTCGGCCACAACTGCGATGAAACGATCAACGGCATCGGTTTCGGTGCCCATCCGGCGAAGGAGATGAAACCGGTCGGCCCGTGCATCACCTCGATCATCGACATGCGCACCGAAGGCGACTGGCGCAGCCGCATGGTCATCGAAGAAGGCTCGATCCCCGGCGCACTCGGCCGGCCCATGGTGCCGAGCATGGCCACATTCGCCGGGTTGATCGGCAAACCCACCGATGACAGCTTCACCGGCAAGCTCAAATACGCCGAGCGCGAAGCCGAAAGCTTCCTGCGAGGTCCGTACCACGGCGCCCTGCACAACATGCAGACCTACCTGATCATGAGCCACGACGACGGCAAGGGCCACATGGTGCTCGACAGCAAGGATCAGTTGCGCATCGACTGGCCGGGCGTTGGCGAGCAGGAAAACGTCAAGATCGGCAACGAGCGCCTGCACCAGAGCACCAAGGCCTTGGGCGGGATCTGGGTCGAGAACCCGATCTGGACCGAGCTGCTCAAACACAGCATCGTTTCCGTGCACCCATTGGGCGGTTGTGTGATGGGCGAGGATGCGACGCAAGGCGTGGTCAACCACAAGGGCCAGGTGTTCAGCGGCGTCAGCGGCACCGATGTCTATGCCGGGCTATACGTGGCCGACGGTGCGGTGATCCCGACCTCACTGGCGGTCAATCCGTTGCTGACCATCTCTGCCGTGAGCGAGCGCAACATGGGGCTGCTGGCCGCCGATCGCGGGTGGCACATCGACTACACGTTGCCCTCGGCACCGCGCAAACCGGTGGTGGCACCGACCCTCGGCGTGCAGTTCACCGAAACCATGAAGGGCTATTTCTCCAAAGATTTCACCCAGCCCCAGGGCACCGATCTCAAACTCTACGAAGCGGCGGCCAAACGCGGCAAGTCGGATAACTCGCCGATCGAGTTCACCCTGACCATCACCGCCAACGACCTCAATCGCATGATCAAGGAGCCGGAACATGCCGCGACACTGGTCGGCACCCTGGATGCGCCGGGCCTGTCGCCAGAGCCGCTGACCGCCAGCAATGGCGTGTTCAATCTGTTCGAGGAATATCAGGAACAGGTCGGCGTGCGGCACATGAATTACGACATGAAACTGACCGCCGAGGACGGCAGCGATTATTACTTCAGCGCATTCAAGACCGTGCCCGAAGACAACGGCGTGCTGAACGTCTGGCACGACACCAGTACGCTCTATGTGACGCTGTATCGCGGGCCGGACAAGACGGGCGAGGTGATCGGCTCGGGGGTGATGCACATCGAGCCGGCCGATTTTGCCAAGCAGATGACCACCATGAAGGTGCTCAACGCGCGCAACGAACGTGAGCGCATTGAAGGGCTGGCGCGGTTCGGCAAGTTCTTCGCCGGCATCTTGTGGGAGAGCTACGGCGGGGTGTTCGCGGGCGACATCTACTTCAACCCCGATGCGCCGCCCCGGCAGAAACGGCCGCTGGATGCGCCGACGCCAAGCGTGCAGTTCTTCCAGACCGAAGACAGCGTCCAGCTACGCTTGACCCGCTATCAGGGCGGCACCAAGGGGCCGGTGATGCTGGTGCATGGTTTGGGTGTGGGCTCGAATATTTTCTCCACCGACACCATCCAGACCAACCTGCTGGAGTACCTGTGCAAGCACGAGTACGACGTCTGGCTCCTGGATTTCCGGGTCAGCATCCTGCTGCCGGCCAGCAAACATGAATGGAACGGCGACCAGATTGCCCAGTACGACTTCAAGGCCGCCATCGAGCATATCCAGCAGGCCACCCTCGCCGCTGACGTGCAGTGCGTGGTGCATTGCTACGGCGCGACGACCTTCTTCATGTCACTGCTGGCCGGATTGCAGGGCGTGCGTTCGGTGGTCTGTTCGCAGATCGCCGCGGACACGGTGGTCGCCACGGCAACGGGGCTCAAGGCCGGTCTGCATTTGCCGGGGATGCTCGACGCCATCGGCATCAAATCCCTCACCGCGTATGCCGACAACAAGGAGAGCTGGTTCAACAAACTCTATGACAAGGCCCTCAACATCTACGCCCGCATCGAGGCTCAAGGTTACTGCACCAACCCGGTGTGCCACCGCATCACCTTCATGTACGCGTCGCTGTACCGCCACGACACACTCAACGAAACCCTGCACGACAACCTGCACGAGTTGTTCGGCGAGTCGAACATACAGACCTTCGAGCACCTGGCGCTGATCCTGCGCAAAGGCCATCTGGTGGACTTCAAGGGCCAGGACGTCTACATGCCGCACTTCGACCGGCTGACCATGCCGATCTGCTTCATCAGTGGCGAAGACAACCAGTGCTACTTGCCCGAAAGCACGCTCAGGACCTATGAGCGCGTGTGCAAAATCCATGGACCGGAACGCTACAGCCGGCATGTGGTGCCGGGTTATGGGCATATCGACTGCATGTTCGGCAAGAACGCGGTGGTCGATGTGTACCCGATCATCCTGCAGCACCTGGAGAAAACCGCCCTCGGTTGATCGGGCTTTTTGTGGCGAGGGAGCTTGCTCCCGCTGGGTTGCGCAGCAGCCCCAAAACCTGAGGATGCGATCGATCAGATACACCGCGTTTTCTGGTTTTACGACTGCTTTGCAGCCGAACGGGAGCAAGCTCCCTCGCCACAAAAGCCGTGTGCTGACTTGGGATTGGCGACTACAAGGAAATGGATGCCATGGACAGTTACATCCGCTGGTTTCAACGCTTCATCTGGATAGGCATCGCAATGAACATGGTCTTCGCGATTCCGGCGCTGTTCGCGCCGGCGTTGCTGACCTCGATGCTCGGGATGCCTCCGCAGCTCTCCGATCCTTGGCTGGAGAACGCCGGCATGTTGCTGGTGGGGATCAGCCTTTTTTACATGCCGTCAGGCTTCAATGCCCCCAAATACGTGGTGCATTCGTGGCTGTGCGTATTGTCACGGTTGGTCGCCGTGGCGTTCTGGATTTACCTGATCAACACCAGCAACCAGGCCCAGGTGTTCGTGCCGATGCTGCTGGGCGATCTGGGCATGTTCCTGATCCTCGGGATTCTGCTGTATCTGGGCAGCGCGCCGGCCAATCGGCCGTTCGCCCTGCTTCGCGATGGCTGGCGTGAGTGGTGCGCAGCGTGGGCGCGACGCTGGCGGCGGCACAGCTTCAAGGTCGCCACGCTGGTCGTGGTGCTGGCGTTGGGGTTTATCGGTTACGAAACCTGGTACCAGATGCTGCGAGTGGTGCCGGCCGAGCAATACGCTTCTGACGAAGACCACTACAAATACGCCGCCATCGGCCTGGGCATCGAAGCACGGATTCCCTATTACCTGTTCGCCGTGTTGCCGCAGATGTGCCCGGAGAAACTGCCGAAGCCCGGCGGTTACGAAGTGTTCGGTTTCCTCTACGAGAACGGCAAGGACCTGCCGATCGGCATGGCCAAGCGGCAGATCGGCTACCCGACCGTGGAGCCCAACTGCGCCTTGTGCCACACCGGCTCCTACCGCGCCAATGCCAGCGATGTTGCTACCCCGGTGGCCTCCGCACCGGCCAATACCCTGCAACTGCAGGCCTTCCAGTGGTTCGCCTACGATTGCGCGAGCGACCCCAAATTCACCCCCGACGCGGTGATGACTGCGATCAACAGCAAGTTCCAGCTCGGGTTCTTCGAGCGCCTGTACAACCGCTATCTGATCATCCCGATGGCCACCAGCGCGCTGATCAAACAGAAACAGGCTTATGCCTGGCAGAAGCTGCGCGCACCGCAAGGGCCGGGGCGTACCGACACTTTCAACCCGACGAAAATGGTGGTGTTCGGCTTCCCGGATGACTCGACCATCGGCACCGTCGACTTGCCGCAAGTCTGGAACCAGAAACCCCGGGAATCGCTGTACCTGCACTGGGACGGCAACAACAACGATATCCATGAGCGCAACTACGCGGCGGCCATGGCCGTGGGTGCGACGCCGGAGTCGGTGCTGCCGGACAGTTTCAACCGGGTGACCAATTGGCTGCTGGGCCACAAGGCACCGGCCTGGCCGTTCGCGCTGGATCAGGCCAAGGTCGCCCGGGGCAAGCCGGTCTGGGAAAAGAATTGTGYCGGTTGCCATGACTTCGGCCGCACCGACACCGGTCAGGTCACCACCACGATTGATGAACTGGGCACCGATCCCCATCGGCTGAACTCGTTCACCACCGGTTTAGTGACAGCCTTCCACGGCTTCAAGAAACCGCCGTTCGACTTTGGTGCTTACCGCAAGACCCAGAGCTACAGCAATACGCCCACCGACGGCATCTGGTTGCGCGCGCCGTACTTGCACAACGGCTCGGTGCCGACCCTGTGGGATTTGCTGCAGCCGCCGGAACTGCGGCCGCAGGTGTTCTTCACCGGTTCCGACATTTACGACAAGGAYAAGGTCGGCTTCATCACCAGTGGCGAGCAGGTGAAAGCCTCGGCGGACTTCAAATACGACACGCGCCTGGAGGGCAACCACAACGGTGGCCACCTGTACGGCACGCAGTTGTCGGAGCTCGATAAGCGGGCGCTCATCGAGTTCATGAAAACCCTGTGATTCCACTACGGATGGAGGAAAGCGACATGTCATTGGTCAGACATTGGGAACATGAATACGACAAGGTGAAGGTGCGCCTGCACGGGCTGTTCACACGGCTGGAAATGGCCTGGAAGAAGCTCGTCAGCGAGCTTGAACCGGAGGAGTACCAAGCCATCGTCGCGCTGCTGCAGCGGGGGCACGATCAGGCGCAATACGTGCTCAAGCACGGCGACTTGCCGGACGATCAACCGAGTGTGCCGTGGGAGTTGTCCCACGGTTTGTCGATCCTGCACATCGGCAACGCCAGCCCCTTGCCGCAATCGGTAGATGAGCTGCAGACCCAAGTGCTCAAGGATGGCAGCCTGCTCGGTTGTCGCAAATGGGAGCTGCTGGATCTGTTGTGGAGCGAAGCGTTGCTCAAGTGGATCGAGAACCTGCGGCATCACGCACCGTTCGCTACCAACCCGGCGTTGATGCGCATGGACAGTGACGTGACCCTGGCCATTGCCGGCGACTGGGGCACCGGGCCGTTCGACAGTCATGCCCCGGCAGTGGCGGTGGCCGATCAGATGCAACTGGCCCAGGCCGACTTCACCATTCATCTGGGGGATGTGTATTACGCCGGCACCCGCTCCCAGGAAGACGTCGACATGGTCGGTTGGCCGATGGGCAAGCAGGGCTCATTCACTCTCAACTCCAACCACGAGATGTACAGCGGCGCCCATGGCTACTTCAAGGAACTGGCCAAACGTTTCCCGGCGCAGCAGGGCACCAGTTATTTTGCGTTGTACAACGATGACTGGCTGGTGGTCGGGATCGACTCGGCTTATGCCTCCAGTCCAATCAACCTGTATATGGACGGCGCGCTGAACAAGCAGCAGATCGACTGGATGAAAGACCTGCCCAAACGCAAGAAGATCATGGTGCTCAGTCATCACCAGGGCTTTGACATTACCGGGCGTGACAAGACCGCGCTGTACAAGCCGGTCTGCGATGCCTTGGGGCGCGAGCCGGATTACTGGTATTGGGGGCATTTGCATAACGGCATCTGCTATGCCACTCAAGGTGGCTTGCATGCACGTTGCGCCGGGCACGGGGCGATTCCCTATGGCAATGCCAGCGAGCTGAACGGGCATCCGGGGGTGCTGTGGTCGGAAACGCAAAATGCGCGGGATGAGGCGTACCCGGATCGGGTGTTGAACGGTTATGTGAAGGTGCGGCTGGTGGGGGAGAACATCGAAGAGACGTTTATTGGCGAGGATGGTTCGGTGCGGTGGTCTTCAATTTAGCGAGGAAGGATCGTTCCCACGCCTGGCGTGGGAACGATCAGATTTCGATTAACCCTGAACCGGAACACCTTTGAGGTAAGGCGCAGGCTCGGCCCCCAGGTTGTTCAGCATCCGCTCGCTGTACCAGTCCACGAAGTTCACCACGCCGAATTCATAGGTCTTGGAGTAAGGCCCTGGCTGGTACGCGGTGGAGTTGATCCCGCGCTGGTTCTCTTCGGCCAGGCGACGGTCCTGGTCGTTGGTCGCATCCCAGACCTGGCGCATGCGCTCCACGTCGTAGTCCACGCCTTCGACCGCGTCCTTGTGGACGATCCACTTGGTGGTGACCATGGTTTCCTGGGCGCTGATCGGCCACACGGTGAACACGATGATGTGGTCGCCCATGCAGTGGTTCCACGAGTGCGGCAGGTGCAGGATGCGCATCGAGCCCAGGTCCGGGTTCTTGATGCGGCCCATCAGTTTGGCGCAGCCTTGTTTGCCGTCCATGGTCATCGATACGGTGCCCTTGAGCAGCGGCATGCGCACGATACGGTTACGCAGGCCGAAACTGGCGTGGGCGTAAGGGATCTTCTCGGCTTCCCAGGCAGCGGCGGAAGCGGCTACGTGGTCCTTGAAGGCCTGGTCGGCACGCGGATCGGTGACGTCGTCCCATTCCAGCAGGGTTTTCAGCAATTCCGGGTGTGAACCGCCGCAGTGGTAGCACTCGCGGTTGTTTTCCAGCACCAGTTTCCAGTTGGCCTTTTCCATCAAGGTGGTTTGCACCGCCACCTTGGTGTTCTCCATGTCGTACGGTTCCATGTAATGGCTGAGCGTCGACAGGAAGTCATCGATGGCCGGCGGGTTTTCTGCCAGGCTGATGAAGATGTAACCGCCGGCGGTCTTCACGTTCACCGGTTTGAGGCCGTATTGCTTCATGTCGAAGTCGGCGCCCATTTCGGTGCCGGCGAACAGCAGGCGACCGTCCAGCTCGTACGTCCACTGGTGGTAGTGGCAGACCAGTTTGGCGACCTTGCCTTTTTCACTGGTGCACAGGCGTGAACCACGGTGGCGGCAGACGTTGTGGAACGCATGGACCACGCCATCGGCGCCACGAATCACGATGATCGGGTTCTTGCCGACTTGCAGGGTCAGGTAGTTGCCCTTGGTCGGGATCTCGCAGGTCATGCCGGCAATCAACCACTCTTTCTGGAAGATTTCCTGCATGTCGATATCAAACAGCCGCTCGTCAGAGTAAAAAGGCTGCGGCAGCGAGAAAGTGCGCTCGCGCTCATGCAGCATCTGCGCGGTGGCCTTGCGTGCGGGTTCCAGTGGATCGCCGAGGCTCAGGGTAGTGGTGACGTCCATCATGTGTTTCCTCAAGGCCATCTGCGTGGCCGCGAAAGTGGCTGATCAGGTTTGCTACGCAAGGTGTAAAGGTTGTGTCTTGGTATGGGGCGAGTGTGGGGCCGGCGCTCCCCGGAACCTTATCCATGGGCGACATGGCCCAATCTGTTCCCGACGCCCAACCCCCGGTAATTGGGGGCTGGTCGCGATAAGTATGTCAATGTCGCAGATAGGTAAATGGCGGGGCTGCGCTATACGCAGAATCGCCAACATAAAGGCCGGTAGTCGGCCGTGGAGATCAGCATGTCCAACAACTTCCTGAACCCGGTAACCACCCAGACCTGGGCCAATGGTCGACACATTGTCCGTTGCGTCAAAGTCATCCAGGAAACCTGGGATGTGCGCACCTTCTGCTTTATGGCCGACCAGCCGATCATGTTCTTCTTCAAACCGGGGCAATTCGTCACCCTGGAGCTGGAAATCGAAGGCCAGCAGATCATGCGTTCGTACACCATTTCCAGCTCGCCGTCGGTGCCGTACAGCTTCTCGGTGACGATCAAGCGCGTACCGGGCGGCAAGGTCTCGAACTGGTTGCATGACACCCTGCATGAAGGTTACGAGCTGGCGGTGCACGGCCCGGTCGGGCTGTTCAACGCCATCGACTTTCCGAACCCGAAAGTGCTGTACCTCAGCGGCGGCGTGGGCATCACCCCGGTGATGTCCATGGCGCGCTGGTTCTTCGATACCAACGGCAATGTCGATATGGCCTTCATCCATAGCGCCCGCTCGCCGAAAGACATCATTTATCACCGCGAGCTGGAGCACATGGCGGCGCGGATCGAAAACTTCAGCCTGCACCTGATCTGCGAGAAACACGGTTTCGGTGAGCCGTGGGCCGGATACCGCGGTTATCTCAACCACAAGATGCTCGAACTGATGGTCCCGGACTTCCTTGAGCGGGAAGTGTTCTGCTGCGGCCCGACGCCCTACATGAATGCGGTCAAGCGTTTGCTGGAAAACGCCGGCTTCAATATGAAGCGCTACCACGAAGAGTCCTTCGGCGCCACACCGCCAGAGGCTATCGCCGATGCAGAGGAACACGCTGAACAAGCGGCCGACGCCCCTGCAATCGACGCCGCCGACCTGCACCAGGTGGAATTCACCGCCTCCGGCAAGAGCATCCGCGTGGCTCCGGGCGAAACCGTCCACGCCGCTGCCGCCAAGCTGGGCCTGATGATCCCCAAGGCCTGCGGCATGGGTATCTGCGGTACCTGCAAGGTAATGAAGCTTGCCGGCGAAGTGGCAATGGAACACAACGGCGGGATTACCGAGGAAGACGAAGCCGAGGGGTTCATCCTGTCTTGCTGCAGCGTGCCGAAGGGTGACGTGCGGATCGAGTATTGATCGGTCGAGATGATCGCTGAATAACCTCTACAGGAGCAGCCTTCGGCAGCTCCCGTAGAGGGCGCGCTTCAGTCAGTCGACAAACAGGTCTGGCATCAGTTTGTCGGTGGAATCAGGCGCATACCGATACCCTTCAAAATCCGTCACCCCTTGCTCGCGCAAAATCTCCTCATCGATCAGCAACCGACCGGTAATGCTGCGACCGCTGCTGTCGAGAATGACGTGGGCGGCATCCGCCATGATCGCGGGTGTGCGGGCATGTTTGAAAGATTCGCGCGATCCGAGCTGAAACTCGATCGCGGCCGTGGCGATCATGGTCTGCGGCCATAGAGAGTTGACGCTGATACCGTAGGCGGCGAATTCCTCGCTCATGCCCAGGGTGAGCATGCTCATGCCGTACTTGGTGACGGTGTAGGGGCTGTATTGGGCGAACCATTTGGTGGCCAGGTTCAACGGCGGTGACAGGTTGAGGATGTGGCCGCTGGATTTTTTCAGATAGGGCAGGGCGGCCTGGCTGCACAGCAGCACGGCGCGGGTGTTGATCTGGTGCATCAGGTCGAAGCGCTTGAGTTCGATGTGCTGCACGCCGGTCAGCTTGATCGCTCCTGCATTGTTGATCAGCGCGTCGATGCCGCCGAAATGCTCATTGGCGTCAGCCAGGGCCTGGCGCACGATGGTTTCATCGCGCACATCCACCTCCAGGGCCAGCGCCTTGCCACCCGCGGCTTCGACTTCCGCTGCCACGCTGAAGATGGTGCCAGGCAGTTTGGGGTGAGGGGCGGCGCTTTTCGCGGCAATCACGATGTTGGCCCCGTCGCGCGCGGCCCGCAGCGCAATCTCACGACCAATCCCGCGACTGGCGCCGGTGATGAACAGGGTTTTGCCTTGTAGTGACATGCGGACGCTCCCGATTGGCGTGATCCGAGCGGATCGAAACGGCTCGCAGTCAATGTAGACCAACTCGTGCGGGACTGTGGCAAGGGGGGGCAAGCCCCCTCGCCATAAGATCTCTTGCCAATCAAATAGCTGAGGTCGAGCGCAGAACCTGTGGCGAGGGAGCTTGCTCCCGTTGGGTTGCGAAGCAGCCCCAAAGCCTGAGCATGCGGTCTGTCAGGTGGACCGCGTTGGCTGGTTTTACGACTGCTGCGCAGCCGAGCGGGAGCAAGCTCCCTCGCCACAAAGTCGCATTTCAACCAAATAGCTGAGGTGGAACACAGAGCCTGTGGTGAGGGGGAGGGAGTCAGGCTGTCATCACGTGCCGGATATCCGCCGCCAGTTCCCGCACGCGTTCTTCTTCGGTGTCCCACGAGCACATGAACCGTGCGCCGCCGTTGCCGATGAAGGTGTAGAAGCGCCAGCCCTTGGCGGTCAGTGCGGCGATGGCCGGCTCGGAGAGTTGCAGGAACACACCGTTGGCCTGCACCGGGAACATCAGCTCGACGCCAGGAATGTCGCTCACCAGTTCGGCCAGCAACTGCGCGCAGTGGTTGGCGTGGCGGGCGTATTTGAGCCAGGCGTCGTTTTCAAGAATCCCGACCCAGGGGGCCGAGAGGAAGCGCATCTTCGACGCCAGTTGCCCGGCCTGTTTGCAGCGGTAGTCGAAGTCTTCGGCCAGTTTGTGGTTGAAGAACAGAATCGCTTCGCCCACCGCCATGCCGTTTTTCGTACCGCCAAAGCACAGCACGTCGACGCCGGCCTTCCAGGTCAGGTCGGCTGGCGAGCAGCCCAGATAAGCGCAGGCGTTGGAGAAACGGGCACCGTCCATGTGCAGGTTCAAGCCCAGTTCTTTACAGGTGACGCTGATGGCGCGGATTTCTTCCGGGGTGTACACGCTGCCGACTTCAGTGGCCTGGGTCAGGGTCACGACGCGCGGTTTCGGGTAGTGGATATCCTGGCGCTTGAGGGCAATTTCGCGGATCGATTCCGGGGTCAGCTTGCCGTTTTCGGTGCGGGCGATGAGCAGCTTGGAACCGTTGGAGAAAAACTCCGGAGCGCCGCATTCGTCGGTTTCGACGTGGGCGGTTTCCGAGCAGATCACGCTGTGGTAACTCTGGCACAGCGACGACAGGGCCAACGAGTTGGCCGCGGTGCCGTTGAAGGCGAAGAACACTTCGCAGTCGGTTTCGAACAGTTTGCGGAATTGATCCGCGGCGCGTGCGGTCCACTCATCGTCGCCATAAGCGCGCTGGTGTCCGTGGTTGGCCTGTTCCATGGCAGCCCAGGCTTCAGGGCAAATACCGGAATAGTTGTCGCTGGCGAATTGTTGGCTCTTGTCGGTCATGGCCGGCTTCCGTGATCGAGGCGCTTGTGGCGCTTCGTTGGTCAATGATGATGTGCACTTTACCGAAGATCGTCCGGGGAGCACACGGGATGAGTCTGTCAGAAAAATACAAATGCCTCGGGCAATTATGCACATGACGCAGAGGGACGGTGCACTGGATCTGCTCAAGTGGCTGGCGCTGTTGAGCATGGTGCTCGATCACCTGCGATATGTCGGTTATTCCCTCGATCTGCTGTATGTGCCGGGCAGATTGGCGTTCCCGTGGTTCTGTCTGGCGATGGCGGCGAACCTGGCGCGTGTCCGTACAGTGACGACCGACGGCCAGTGGCGCTACCTCGGTTGGTTGTTGCTGTTTAGTGCCCTGAGCGAAATTCCGTATCGGATGTACATTCCTGATCACGACACCTTGAATGTATTGCCTACGCTGGTCATGGGGTTGCTGGTGGCCCGTGGCTGGCAGCACGGGCCAGTTCAGTCGCGTCTGTTGGCGGTCGTTGCCTTGGTGCTGGCGGCACTGTTCCCGCAGCGATTGATGTTCGGCTTTTTCGGCGTGCTGTTGCCACTGGCGATGTTGCTGGTGATCCAGCGGCCCTGGTATTTCGGCCTGTTGCCGGGGCTGGTGTGCCTGGCGGCCAATCAATGGCAAGTGCTGTACTCCGCTGCCTGGTTCGGCAGCGGTGCGGCGATTTTGGGTATTGTCGTTTGTCTGATTGCGCCATTCTCGGGCCTGCTGCTATTGCGACATGCCCAAGGCATCCAGCCACCGCCGATGCGCCGCTGGGCCTACGCCCTTTATCCCGGGCATTTCCTCGTACTTTTGGCCTTGCGCCAACTCATCGCCTGACGCCCGTCCCCTGTGGCGAGGGGGCTTGCTCCCGCTGGGCTGCGCAGCAGACCCAAACCCGGCGCATGTGGTTCGTCAGTTAGATCGAATTTGTCGGTTTCACGACTGCTTCGCAGTCGAGCGGGAGCAAGCTCCCTCGCCACAGGGGTGTTCGCCCGTTCACCCATTTCGGCCCATGTCGTAAACGCACCTTTGCGTGGCGTCCATAGGCATTTGACCTGTCTGCGCCGGTCATACCATCGCTATCAAAGGGCACTGCCGAAATGCCAGTGCCTCACCGAGACGAAAGGCGCACCGCCGCCGCTGGGAGAGACGCGATGTTCAGCAAGCAAGACCAGATTCAGGGTTACGACGATGCACTGCTGGCGGCGATGAATGCCGAGGAGCAACGCCAGGAAGATCACATCGAGCTGATCGCGTCAGAGAACTACACCAGCAAGCGCGTGATGGAAGCGCAAGGCAGTGGCCTGACCAACAAATACGCCGAAGGCTATCCGGGCAAGCGCTACTACGGTGGTTGCGAGCACGTCGACAAAGTTGAAGCCCTGGCCATCGAACGCGCCAAGCAATTGTTCGGTGCCGATTACGCCAACGTGCAGCCGCACTCCGGTTCTTCGGCCAACAGCGCCGTTTACCTGGCCCTGCTGCAAGCCGGCGACACCATTCTGGGCATGAGCCTGGCCCACGGCGGTCACCTGACCCACGGTGCCAAAGTGTCGTCGTCGGGCAAGCTGTACAACGCCGTGCAGTACGGCATCGACACCAAAACCGGCCTGATCGACTACGACGAAGTCGAGCGTCTGGCCGTCGAATGCAAGCCGAAGATGATCGTCGCCGGTTTCTCGGCCTACTCCAAGACCCTCGATTTCCCGCGTTTCCGCCAGATCGCTGACAAGGTCGGTGCCCTGCTGTTCGTCGACATGGCTCACGTTGCCGGTCTGGTCGCCGCTGGCCTGTACCCGAACCCGCTGCCATACGCCGACGTGGTGACCACCACCACCCACAAGACCCTGCGCGGTCCACGTGGTGGCCTGATCCTGGCCAAGGCTAACGAAGAAATCGAGAAGAAGCTCAACGCCGCGGTATTCCCTGGTGCCCAGGGCGGCCCGTTGATGCACGTCATCGCCGGTAAAGCAGTGTGCTTCAAGGAAGCACTGGAGCCTGGCTTCAAGGCCTACCAGCAACAAGTGATCGACAACGCCAAGGCAATGGCCGGCGTATTTATCAAACGCGGCTACGATGTAGTGTCCGGCGGTACCGATAACCACCTGTTCCTGGTCAGCCTGATCCGTCAGGGCCTCACCGGTAAAGAGGCGGACGCAGCACTCGGTCGCGCCCACATCACCGTGAACAAGAACGCTGTCCCGAACGATCCACAGTCGCCGTTCGTGACCTCCGGCCTGCGTATCGGCACCCCGGCGGTGACCACTCGCGGCTTCAAGGTTACCCAGTGTGTTGAACTGGCTGGCTGGATCTGCGACATCCTCGACAACCTCGGCGACGCCGATGTCGAGGCCAATGTCGCGCAGCATGTGGCAGCCCTGTGCGCGGACTTCCCGGTTTATCGCTGAGCGCGGTTTTGGAGTAAATGACTATGCAACGCTATTCGGGCTTCGGCCTCTTCAAACACTCCCTCAGCCACCATGAAAACTGGCAGCGCATGTGGCGTACGCCGACCCCGAAAAAGGTCTACGACGTGGTCATCGTCGGCGGTGGCGGGCATGGTCTGGCGACCGCCTACTACCTGGCCAAGGAACACGGCATCACCAACGTGGCCGTGGTCGAGAAGGGCTGGCTGGGCGGCGGTAACACCGCGCGCAACACCACCATCGTGCGTTCCAACTACCTGTGGGACGAGTCGGCACACCTGTACGAACACGCGATGAAATTGTGGGAAGGCCTGTCCCAGGACCTGAACTACAACGTGATGTTCTCCCAGCGTGGCGTCTACAACCTGTGCCACACCCTGCAGGACATTCGTGATTCCGAGCGTCGGGTCAGCGCCAACCGCCTCAACGGCGTGGACGGCGAACTGCTCGATGCCAAGCAAGTGGCAGACGAGATCCCGTACCTCGACTGCTCCAAGAACACCCGCTACCCGGTGATGGGCGCTACCGTCCAGCGTCGCGGCGGCGTGGCCCGTCACGATGCCGTGGCGTGGGGCTTTGCCCGTGCCGCCGACGCCTTGGGCGTGGACCTGATCCAGCAGACCGAAGTGATCGGTTTCCGTAAGGAAAACGGTGTGTGCATCGGTGTTGAAACCAACAAGGGCTTCATCGGCGCCAAGCGCGTCGGCGTGGTGACTGCCGGTAACTCCGGGCACATGGCCAAACTCGCCGGTTTCCGCCTGCCGATCGAATCGCACCCGCTGCAAGCGCTGGTGTCCGAGCCGATCAAGCCGATTATCGACAGCGTGATCATGTCCAACGCCGTACACGGTTACATCAGCCAGTCCGACAAGGGCGACCTGGTGATCGGCGCCGGTATCGACGGCTACAACGGCTACGGCCAGCGTGGTTCGTACCCGGTGATCGAGCACACCATCCAGGCCATCGTCGAGATGTTCCCGGTGCTGTCGCGCGTACGCATGAACCGTCAGTGGGGCGGCATCGTCGACACCACGCCGGATGCGTGCCCGATCATCTCGAAGACTCCGGTACCGAACATGTTCTTCAACTGCGGTTGGGGCACTGGTGGCTTCAAGGCTACACCTGGCTCGGGCAACGTGTTTGCCGCAAGCCTGGCCAAGGGTGAAATGCACCCATTGGCTGCACCTTTCTCCATCGACCGCTTCCACAGCGGTGCGTTGATCGACGAACACGGCGCTGCAGCAGTCGCCCACTAACAGGAGAAATCCCTATGTTGCATATCTTCTGTCCTCACTGTGGCGAACTGCGCTCCGAAGAGGAATTCCATGCATCCGGCCAGGCGCACATCCCGCGTCCACTGGATCCGAACAGCTGCACCGACGAGGAGTGGGGCGACTACATGTTCTTCCGCGATAACCCTCGCGGTCTGCACCACGAACTGTGGGATCACGTCGCCGGTTGCCGTCAGTACTTCAACGTGACCCGTGACACCGTGACCTACGAGATTCTCGAAACCTACAAGATCGGCACCAAGCCGCAGTTCACCGACAAGACCGACAGCCCGAAAGCGGCCGCCACGGCTCTGGGAGAGAAGGTATGAGCCAGATCAATCGCCTGTCCAACGGCGGACGCATCGACCGCAACAAAGTGCTGAGCTTCACCTTCAACGGCCAGGTCTACAAAGGCTTTGAAGGCGACTCGCTGGCCGCAGCCTTGCTGGCCAACGGTGTCGATATCGTCGGCCGCAGCTTCAAGTATTCGCGTCCTCGCGGCATCTTCGCCGCCGGTGCCGAAGAGCCGAACGCCGTGCTGCAGATCGGTGCGACCGAAGCCACGCAGATCCCGAACGTACGCGCCACGCAACAAGCGTTGTATCAAGGCCTGGTCGCCACCAGCACCAACGGCTGGCCAAGCGTGAACAACGACATGATGGGGATTCTCGGCAAGGTCGGCGGCAAGCTGATGCCACCGGGCTTCTACTACAAAACCTTCATGTACCCGCAATCGTTCTGGATGACTTACGAGAAGTACATTCGTAAGGCAGCCGGTCTTGGCCGTTCGCCGACCGAGAACGATCCGGACACCTACGACTACATGAACCAGCACTGCGACGTGCTGATCGTCGGCGCTGGCCCTGCGGGTCTGGCGGCTGCACTGGCGGCTGCCCGCAGCGGCGCCCGTGTGATCCTGGCCGATGAGCAGGAAGAGTTCGGCGGCAGCCTGCTCGACTCCCGCGAAAGCCTCGATGGCAAACCAGCTACCGAGTGGGTTGCCAGCGTCATCGCCGAGCTGAAAAACACCCCTGACGTGCTGCTGTTGCCGCGCGCCACGGTCAACGGTTACCACGACCATAACTTCCTGACCATTCACGAGCGCCTCACCGATCACCTCGGCGACCGCGCTCCGATCGGCCAGGTGCGTCAGCGCATCCACCGGGTTCGCGCCAAGCGCGTGGTGCTGGCGACAGGCGCTCACGAGCGTCCACTGGTTTACGGTAACAACGACGTGCCGGGCAACATGCTCGCCGGCGCTGTGTCGACCTACGTGCGTCGCTACGGTGTGGCACCGGGCAAGAAACTGGTGCTGTCGACCAACAACGACCACGCCTACCGCGTTGCCCTGGACTGGCTCGACGCCAGCCTGCAAGTGGTGGCCATCGCCGACGCCCGCAGCAACCCTCGCGGTGCGCTGGTGGAAGAAGCGCGGGCCAAAGGCATTCGCATCCTGACCGGCAGCGCCGTGATCGAGGCCCGTGGCAGCAAGCACGTGACCGCCGCTCGCGTTGCAGCGATTGATGTAAAAGCACACACCGTGACCAGCCCGGGCGAATGGCTCGATTGCGACCTGGTCGCCAGCTCCGGCGGCTACAGCCCGGTGGTTCACCTGGCTTCGCACCTGGGTGGCAAGCCGATCTGGCGTGAAGACATCCTCGGTTTCGTACCGGGCGAAGCACCGCAGAAACGCGTGTGCGTCGGTGGCATCAACGGCGTCTACAGCCTCGGCGATTCGTTGGCCGATGGTTTTGAAGGCGGTGCTCGCGCTGCCAGCGAAGCTGGTTTCGGCAAGGTCGAAGGCGTACTGCCCAAAGCCCTGAGCCGACTCGAAGAGCCGACGCTGGCGCTGTTCCAGGTGCCTCACGAAAAAGCCACTGCCCGTGCGCCGAAGCAATTCGTCGACCTGCAGAACGACGTCACCGCAGCCGCCATCGAACTGGCGACCCGCGAAGGCTTCGAGTCGGTCGAGCACGTCAAGCGCTACACCGCACTGGGCTTCGGCACCGATCAGGGCAAGCTCGGCAACGTCAACGGCCTGGCCATCGCCGCCCGTTCGCTGAACGTGACCATCCCGCAGATGGGCACCACCATGTTCCGTCCGAACTACACGCCGGTGACTTTCGGCGCCGTGGCCGGTCGTCACTGTGGGCACATCTTCGAGCCGGTTCGCTTCACCGCGCTGCATCACTGGCACGTTAAGAATGGCGCCGAGTTCGAAGACGTCGGTCAGTGGAAACGTCCTTGGTACTTCCCGAAAAACGGTGAAGACCTGCATGCCGCCGTAAAACGCGAATGCAAAGCCGTGCGCGACAGCGTCGGCCTGCTGGACGCTTCGACCCTGGGCAAGATCGACATCCAGGGCCCGGACTCCCGCGAGTTCCTCAACCGCATCTACACCAACGCCTGGACCAAGCTCGACGTGGGCAAGGCGCGCTACGGCCTGATGTGTAAAGAAGACGGCATGGTGTTCGACGACGGCGTGACTGCATGCCTGGCCGACAACCATTTCGTGATGACCACCACCACCGGCGGCGCTGCGCGCGTGCTGCAATGGCTGGAAATCTACCACCAGACCGAATGGCCAGACCTGAAGGTGTACTTCACTTCCGTGACGGATCACTGGGCAACCATGACCCTGTCCGGGCCGAACAGCCGCAAGCTGCTCAGCGAAGTCACCGACGCCGACCTGAGCAACGAAGCCTTCCCGTTCATGACCTGGAAAGAAGCCCTGGTCGGTGGCGTGCCGGCGCGGATTTTCCGGATTTCGTTTACCGGTGAGCTGTCGTACGAAGTCAACGTGCAGGCCGACTATGCGATGGGCGTGCTGGAAAAAATTGTTGATGCTGGCAAGAAGTACAACCTGACGCCATATGGCACTGAAACCATGCACGTACTGCGGGCCGAGAAGGGCTTCATCATCGTCGGTCAGGATACTGACAGCTCGATGACCCCGGACGACCTGAACATGGGCTGGTGTGTCGGTCGCACCAAACCGTTCTCGTGGATCGGCTGGCGTGGCATGAACCGCGAAGACTGTGTGCGTGATCAGCGCAAACAGCTGGTTGGCCTGAAGCCGATCGATCCGACCAAATGGCTGCCGGAAGGTGCGCAACTGGTGTTCAACACCAAGCAAGCGATTCCGATGACCATGGTGGGGCACGTGACTTCCAGTTACTTGCACAACTCCCTGGGCTATTCGTTTGCCATGGGCGTGGTGAAAGGCGGCTTGAAGCGCATGGGTGAGCGGGTGTTCGCACCGCTGGCCGACGGCAGCGTGATCGAGGCGGAAATCGTTTCTTCGGTGTTCTTCGATCCGAAAGGCGATCGCCAGAACGTGTAATCGATCACCCCCCGCGCCAGGCGCGGGGGGCGACAAAGAATTCAAGACAGGTGCTTTATGACCGCAGCCAATGTTTACCAACAACGCCCAACCACCGGGGCCAAGGCCGAGTCGTCGCTGCATCATGCCGACCTCGCCAGCCTGGTGGGCAAGGGGCGCAAGAACGCCGGCGTGATCGTGCGTGAGAAAAAACTCCTCGGTCACCTGACCATCCGTGGCGATGGCCACGACGCCGCGTTCGCCGCTGGTGTGCACAAGGCCCTTGGCATCGAGTTGCCAGGTGCGCTGACCGTGATCATCAAAGGCGAAACCAGCCTGCAATGGATGGGGCCGGATGAATGGCTGCTGATCGTGCCGACCGGTGAAGAATTCGCCACCGAGAAAAAACTCCGTGAAGCGCTGGGCGACCTGCACATCCAGATCGTCAACGTCAGCGGTGGCCAGCAGATCCTCGAACTCAGCGGCCCGAACGTGCGTCAGGTGCTGATGAAGTCCACCAGCTATGACGTGCACCCCAACAACTTCCCGGTGGGCAAGGCTGTTGGCACGGTGTTCGCCAAGTCGCAACTGATGATCCGCCATACCGCCGAAGACACCTGGGAACTGCTGATTCGCCGCAGCTTCTCGGATTACTGGTGGTTGTGGTTGCAGGATGCGTCGGCTGAATACGGGCTTAGCGTCCAGGCGTAATTGTGGCGAGGGAGCTTGCTCCCGCTCGGCTGCGCAGCAGTCGTAAAACCTGAATCCGCGTTCCTTCTGCAGGAATGCGGTTGCTGACATAGGGGTCGCTTCGCAACCCAGCGGGAGCAAGCTCCCTCGCCACAGAGTTCTCTCTGATCACAGATGTAGCAGCAGGAGTCACCGCACTATGAGCCGCGCCCCAGACACATGGATTCTGACCGCCGACTGCCCAAGCGTCCTCGGCACCGTGGATGCGGTGACCCGCTTTCTGTTCGAGCAGGGCTGCTACGTCACCGAGCACCACTCCTTTGATGACCGGCTCTCAGGCCGTTTCTTCATCCGAGTGGAGTTTCGGCAACCCGACGCTTTCGACGAACAAGCCTTCCGCGCAGGCCTGGCGGAGCGTGGTGCCGCCTTCGGGATGGTCTTCGAGCTGACCCCGCCGAACTACCGGCCGAAAGTGGTGATCATGGTCTCCAAGGCCGATCACTGCCTCAACGACTTGCTCTACCGCCAGCGCATCGGCCAGTTGTCGATGGACGTGGTCGCGGTGGTCTCCAACCACCCGGACCTCAAGCCGTTGGCCGACTGGCACCAGATTCCGTACTACCACTTTCCTCTGGACCCCAACGACAAACCATCGCAAGAGCGCCAGGTCTGGCAGGTGATCGAAGAGGCCGGCGCCGAGCTGGTGATCCTTGCCCGCTACATGCAGGTTCTGTCGCCAGAGCTGTGCCGCAAACTCGACGGCAAGGCGATCAACATTCACCACTCCCTGCTGCCGGGCTTCAAGGGCGCCAAGCCGTATCACCAGGCCTACAACAAAGGCGTGAAACTGGTCGGCGCCACGGCGCATTACATCAACAACGATCTGGATGAAGGTCCGATCATCGCCCAGGGCGTGGAAGCCGTGGATCACAGCCACTATCCCGAAGACTTGATCGCCAAGGGGCGGGATATCGAAGGGCTGACGTTGGCGCGGGCGGTGGGTTATCACATTGAAAGACGCGTGTTCCTTAACGCTAACAGGACAGTTGTTCTCTAGCGTTTTTACTGCCTGAAAAGATCGCCTGCCTCTGTAGACGCTGCCGAAGGTTCGGGCCGCGTTCGGACGATCTTTTGATTTATCGAGCAATCAACGCGCCGCCGTTTCCTGGCGACGCGACCGCTACATAAAAACAACAGCGAGGTGAAAGCATGTCTGGTAATCGTGGTGTGGTGTATCTCGGCGCAGGCAAGGTCGAAGTACAGAAAATCGACTATCCCAAAATGCAGGACCCGCGCGGCAGGAAGATCGAGCACGGTGTCATCCTGCGCGTAGTTTCCACCAACATCTGTGGTTCCGATCAGCACATGGTGCGCGGGCGTACCACCGCTCAGACCGGTCTGGTGCTGGGCCACGAGATCACGGGTGAAGTGATCGAGAAGGGCAGCGGTGTCGAGAACCTGCAGATCGGCGACTTGGTGTCGGTACCTTTCAACGTTGCCTGTGGCCGTTGCCGTTCGTGCAAAGAGCAACATACTGGCGTCTGCCTGAGCGTTAACCCGGCGCGTCCGGGCGGTGCCTATGGTTATGTCGACATGGGTGACTGGACCGGTGGCCAGGCCGAATACGCGTTTGTACCGTATGCCGACTTCAACCTGCTGAAACTTCCAGATCGCGACCGGGCCATGGAAAAAATCCGTGACCTGACCTGTCTCTCCGACATCCTGCCCACCGGTTACCACGGCGCAGTGACTGCCGGCGTCGGCCCTGGCAGCACCGTGTACATTGCCGGCGCCGGCCCGGTTGGCCTGGCAGCTGCCGCTTCCGCTCGCCTGTTGGGTGCTGCGGTGGTGATCATCGGTGACGTCAACCCGATCCGCCTGGCCCATGCCAAGGCTCAGGGTTTCGAAATCGCCGACCTGTCGACAGACACCCCGCTGCACGAACAAATCGCTGCACTGTTGGGCGAACCAGAAGTGGACTGCGCCGTCGATGCCGTAGGCTTCGAAGCTCGCGGTCACGGCCATGCCGGCGTGAAGCACGAGGCTCCCGCCACTGTACTCAACTCGCTGATGGGCGTGGTTCGCGTCGCTGGCAAAATCGGTATTCCTGGCCTGTACGTCACCGAAGATCCGGGTGCAGTGGACGCTGCCGCGAAAATGGGCAGCCTGAGCATTCGCTTCGGCCTGGGCTGGGCCAAATCCCACAGCTTCCACACCGGCCAGACGCCAGTGATGAAGTACAACCGCCAGCTGATGCAGGCGATCATGTGGGACCGCATCAAGATTGCCGAAATCGTCGGCGTGGAAGTCATCAGCCTGGATGACGCGCCACGGGGTTACGGCGAGTTCGATGCCGGCGTGCCGAAGAAGTTTGTGATCGATCCGCACAAGTTGTTTAGTGCGGCGTAAGGCCTGGAGCAAGACGGAAAAAAGGGCGACAGTGATGTCGCCCTTTTTTATGGCGAGTGGCACGTAATTGCTCAGAGAAAATGAGCGATCACCAATGGAACTCGAACGATAATCTGATTTGCTCCATGCCGTAGACGTCGCTTTCCAGTTGACCTCATTGTCCAGAACTCAGATGCAGCCGGTTCGGTCATACCGTTCATCGGTTGCGTCCCAGGAGGCACGTTTTATAGACGCCACCTGGGGATAAATGCCCACGCAAACGAGGAACATGCTGGCGTACATCCGGTCCAATCAGCAGTTTTGCCGCCCCGCCGTTACCGGGCGGCTTTCATGGCACAAGAGGATGTCTGGATGAACGTTTCACGCTGTTTTGCACTGGCATCGCTCATGGCTGTCGCTTCGTTGACGACGCTGGCCGCCAGCCCGGCCTTTGCACAGTTAAGCCTCAGCGATGCGGTCAAGGCGGTGTCATCGATGCAGGACGACGAGGATGTCGAGGGTGTCGAGGCCGATGATGTCGATGGCATCGTGGCGGCGGCGCCCAAGGCCGCCGGTTTGCTCAATACCCTGGGTTCGCAGCTCGACATTACCCCGGAGCAGGCCATCGGCGGCGCCGGTGCGATGCTGGGCCTGGCGAGGAATCAGCTCAGCGGCCAGGACTTCTCCGAACTGAGCAAAACCGTGCCGGGCCTCGCTCAGATCGCCGGCAACAGCGCGATCAGTAGCCTGACTGGCTTGGGTGGGTTGCTCGGCACGGGCTCGGACAAGAATGCGTTGCTCGATGGCTTGCTGGGTAACGTCAAAGACACCAAGGACCTGAACAACGCCTTCAGCGCCCTGGGCATGGACACCGGGATGGTTGGCGTGTTTGCCCCGGTGATCCTGCAATACCTCGGTCAGCAAGGCGTTGCCGGTTCGCTGTTGCAAAACCTCGGCGGGATCTGGGGCACCGGCGCCGGTAGCTGAGTCAGCCCTCGGCGCGTAGTGCCTGGATGCGCCGGTCCTTCACGATCCAGAGCTGGTTGACCCAGTTCTGGATTGTTTCGCGAAACTCCGGATCGTTTTCGTAATCGCCTTGCCACAGTGCCGGGTCCAGTTCGCGGGTGTGGATGTCGATGATCACTTTGGGCACGTTGCCACTAAGCAAATCCCAGAACCCCGGAATCTTCTGCTGCGGATACACCACCGTCACATCGAGAATGGCGTCCAACTGTTCGCCCATCGCCGCCAGCACGAACGCCACGCCGCCCGCCTTGGGCTTGAGCAGGTGGGTGAACGGTGACTGTTGTTGGGCGCTTTTCGCCGCGGTGTAGCGGGTGCCTTCCAGGTAGTTGACCACGGTCACCGGCTGGCGCTTGTACAACTCGCAAGCTTGTTTAGTGATCTCCAGGTCCTTGCCGGCCAGCTCCGGGTGCTTCTCCAGGAACGCCTTGCTGTAGCGCTTCATGAACGGATAGTCCAACGCCCACCAGGCGAGGCCCAGGAATGGCACCCAGATCAGTTCTTTCTTGAGGAAGAACTTGAAGAACGGCGTGCGCCGGTTCAGTGCCTGGATCAGCGCCGGGATATCGACCCAGGACTGATGGTTACCGATCACCAGATACGAGGTGTCGCCGCGCAGCTCATCGCCGCCGCGAATGTCCCATTGGGTGGGAATGCACAGGCGGAAGATCAGCTTGTCGATCTCGGCCCAGGTTTCGGCAATCCACATCACCGCCCACGAGGCGTAATCGCGAAAGCGCCCGGGCAGGAGCAGTTTGAGCAGCGCGAACACCATCAAAGGCCCGAACAGGACCAGCGTGTTGAGCAATAGCAGCAGGGTAACGAAACAGCCGGTGAGCAGGCGGCGCATAGATAACTCTTGAAAGCGTGTGGGCGCGCCATGATAAGCAGCTTCGGTTGGCAGGCCAAATCGGTGGTGACGAATGTTTCACCTTGGTAGCGGTATGCTCTCAGCGTATCGCTGTTGCCTTTGTGGCGAGGGAGCTTGCTCCCGCTGGGTTGCGCAGCGGCCCTAAAACCAGGCGCCGCGATTTTCAGGTATACCGCAGGCAACGGTTTTGCGAGCGCCGCGCCCCCGAACGGGAGCAAGCTACCTCGCCACAAAAGTGGGAAGTGGTCCAACTATCGTTGTTTTTTGCGGTCTAGAATTCGGCCAATGCGTCCACATCCCTCAAGGAAGCCCCTTACGTGAAATCTCTCCTTGCACTGCTTGCCCTCGTGACCCTGCCGGTCCTGGCCGCCGAGCCGACCCTGTACGGGCGTTACGAATACATCGCGCTGCCGGAAATCGGCGGTGAAGTCCTCAAGGCCAAAATGGACACCGGCGCCCTGACCGCGTCGCTGTCGGCCAAAGACATCGAAACCTTCACCCGCGACGGCGACGAGTGGGTACGTTTCCGTCTCGCCACCAAAGGCGCGAGCAACAAGGTCTACGAACACAAGGTCGCGCGGATCAGCAAGATCAAGAACCGTGCCGATGAAGAAGATGAAGACAAGGCCGTGAGCGAAGTGACCAAGCGTCCGGTGGTCGATCTGGAACTGTGCCTGGGCAACGTCAAGCGCACCGTCGAGGTCAACCTCACCGACCGCAGCAGCTTCAACTATCCACTGCTGATCGGCGCCAAAGCCCTGCGCGAATTCGGCGCAGCAGTGAACCCGGCGCGTCGCTTTACAGCCGACAAACCCGACTGCTGATTGACGGCGAATCAGCCTTGGGGCACCGTTCGCCCACTTAACCAGTGGGCTCGGACGCCATGCCTCATATCCTGATTGTCGAAGACGAAGCGGCGATTGCCGACACCCTGATTTTCGCCTTGCAGGGCGAGGGCTTTACCACCACCTGGTTGAGCCTTGGCGCGGCGGCGCTCGAACATCAGCGCGCCACGCCCGCCGACCTGATCATTCTCGATATCGGCCTGCCGGATATCAGCGGCTTCGAGACCTGCAAGCAATTGCGGCGTTTCAGTGACGTGCCGGTGATGTTCCTCAGTGCCCGTGACGCCGAGATCGACCGCGTGGTGGGCCTGGAAATCGGCGCCGACGACTACGTGGTCAAACCGTTCAGCCCCCGGGAAGTGGCGGCGCGGGTCCGGGCGATTCTCAAGCGCATGGCGCCACGACCGGTGGCGGAGATGTCGGAGGTGGCTTCAGCGCTGTTTCGCATCGACGGCGAACGGGTGCAGATCAGCTATCGCAACCAGCCGCTGAGCCTGACTCGCCATGAGTTTCGTTTGCTGCAATGCCTGTTGGAACAACCTGAGCGAGTCTTCAGCCGCGAGCAATTGCTCGATGCGCTGGGGGTGGCCGCCGATGCCGGTTACGAGCGCAGCATCGACAGCCACATCAAGAGCGTGCGCGCCAAGTTGCGCCTGGTGAAGGCCGACGCCGAGCCGATCCAGACTCATCGTGGCCTCGGCTACAGCTACAGCCCGGGGCACAGCTGATGTCACTGGGGATCCGGATTTTTCTGGTCTACGTGCTGTTCATCGGCCTGACCGGCTACTTCGTGCTCAACACCGTGATGGAAGAAATCCGCCCCGGTGTGCGCCAATCCACCGAAGAAACCCTGGTGGACACCGCCAACCTGATGGCCGAGATCCTGCGCGACGACTTCAAGGCCGGCACCCTCAGCCAGAACCGCTGGCCCGAGTTGCTCAAGGCTTATGGCGAGCGACAACCGCAGGCGAAAATCTGGGGCCTGTCGAAGAATCAGGTCAATCACCGCATTTACGTCACCGATGCCAAAGGCATCGTGGTGCTGGATTCCAGCGGAATCGCGGTGGGCCAGGACTACTCGCGCTGGAACGACGTCTACCTGACCCTGCGTGGCGAGTACGGTGCGCGTTCGACGCGCAGCAACCCCGATGACTCGAACTCGTCGGTGATGCACGTCGGTGCGCCGATTCGCGACAACGGCCAGATCATCGGCGTGGTGACGGTGGCCAAACCCAACAGCTCACTGCAGCCTTACGTCGATCGCACCGAACGGCGATTGCTGACGTATGGCGCCGGATTGATTGGCCTCGGTTTGTTGTTCGGTGCGCTGTTGTCCTGGTGGCTGAGCGCGGCACTGCGGCGGTTGACGGCTTATGCCCAGGCCGTCAGCGAAGGTCGACGGGTCGAGGTGCCGCATTACCGCGGCGGCGAGCTGGAGCAACTGGCCACGGCACTGGAGCACATGCGCACCCAGCTCGAAGGCAAAGCCTACGTCGAACGTTATGTACACACCCTGACCCATGAATTGAAAAGCCCGCTGGCGGCGATTCGTGGCGCAGCGGAGCTGCTGCAAGGCGAAATGCCGCCAGCCCAGCAGCAGCGCTTCGTCAGTAACATCGACAGCGAAAGTGCGCGCATGCAGCAGTTGATCGAGCGACTGTTGAACCTGGCGCAGGTTGAGCAACGCCAAGGGTTGGAGGAGCGGGTGGTGGTGCCGTTGGCGGGCTTGGTGGAAGAACTGTTGAACGCGCAGGCTGCACGAATCGAAGGCAAGCAATTGCGTGTGGAACGGCAAATTGCGGCGGATCTGAATCTGCTTGGCGAGCCGTTCCTATTGCGCCAGGCGCTGGGCAATCTGCTGGAGAATGCCTTGGACTTCACCCCAGCGAACGGCGTGCTGCGATTGTGTGCCGAACGAGTCGGTGAGCAGATCGAGTTCAAGCTGTTCAACCAGGCCGAAGCGATTCCCGACTATGCGTTGCCACGCTTGAGCGAGCGCTTCTACTCACTGCCGCGTCCGGACAGTGGACGCAAGAGCACCGGTTTGGGGCTCAACTTCGTTGAGGAAGTGGTCAAGTTACATGGTGGTGTGATGAGTATCGGCAACGTCGACGGCGGTGTTCAAGTGCGTTTGCGGTTGCCTTCAAGCCGCTGAAGATCGCCGCCTTCGGCAGCTGCTGCGCCGAGCGCAAATTCCACACACTCTCCACATTCCTCCCACAAAACCCCCACATACCCAATCCAGACTTTCCCCATCCAAACAGGGAGAGTCCCATGAACCGAAGCCTGACCCTAAAACTCGGGGCAATTGCYCTGCTGATTCTGTTGCTGCTGATCCCGCTACTGATGATCAACGGCGTGATCCAGGAGCGCCAGCAACTGCGTGACGGTGTACTCGAAGACATCGCCCGCAGTTCCAGTTACAGCCAGCAATTGAGCGGCCCGCTGATGGTGGTGCCCTATCGCAAAACAGTGCGCACCTGGAAAACCAACGAAAAAACCAACCAGCGTTATCAGGATGTCGGCGAGGAGCGTGGACGTTTGTATTTCTTGCCGGAGCGTTTCGAACTCGACGGCCAGGTCCAGACAGAGCTGCGCTCCCGGGGCATCTACGAGGC